>DIST01000016.1:405-14802 GCA_002421645.1 Flavobacterium sp. UBA6203 | reverse complement strand
TTAGCGGAAATTTTGAAAGAAAGAGGTTATCCAATTGCTAGAAGAACCATCGCAAAATACCGCGAACAACTAGATATCCCTGTAGCACGTTTGAGAAAAAAAATCTAAGAATATGGATTTAAAAAAAATATTACCTGTTTTTTCCTATATTTTTCATCCCATATTTGTGTCTTTATATGGCACTTTATTTTTCTTTTTAATCACCAATTCTTTCTTTTACAAATCCCAAATAATAGTAACACTAGTCCAAGTTACCATTTTGACTTTGTTGTTACCGTTATCTATGTATTTTTTATTTCGATCTTTAGGAATTGTTTCTTCATTTACTGAAGCCAGCATTAGCGAGAGAAAAATGCCAATAGCTGTTCAAGCAATTTTATTATTTATTTTAATAAAATTCAGTATTTCAAAAGATACTGTGGCAGAATTGTATTTCTTTTTTCTTGGCGGGTTTTTTAGCAGTGTAATCGTTTTAGCCAGCGTTATTTTAAAATTCAAAGCCAGTTTACATATGATTGGAATTAGTGCCTTAACGTGCTTTATTTTTGGCCTGTGCATGTATTACCAACTTCCTTTTATAAATCTTGTGGCATTTTGTATTGTTAGTATTGGTTTAGTAGCCTCTTCACGTTTATATATGAAAGCACATACGTATCCAGAACTTATTGCAGGAATAATAATTGGAGCTGGACCACAGTTGTTTTTGTATCAATATTGGTTATAAAATATAAAACATCAAACCAATTTTCAATGTAGTTACATTGTTTTCCGTGGCTGTTTTATTTTTATCAAAAAAAGGATTTAAACCGTAATGAATATAGGCATTCCAAGTATTAAATCCGAAAGTTAAATACGTGGCGTATTGAAATTTATTCAACAAATCATTTATATTTTCTGTTCCAGAACCTAAATCTCCTTCATATTTAAACTTACCATTGATTAAATAACTTGCCATAAAACCTCCATAAATTCTCCAAAATTTATGACTATCTGGAGTCGCATTTCGCCAACGAATTTCTAAAGGGAAATCAAGATAATGTAATAGAATTCTACTTTTAACAATCTCTGTAGATGTATTGTCGGAAATAGAAGAAAAATCAATATTTTGTTTTAAATCATTAAACGAATAACCAATACCGGGAGCAATGGCCCAATGTCTGTTTTCAGAAATAGGAAAATCTCTTAAAAAACCAGCTGATAAACCTGTTGAAAATGAATACTGATTAAAATTATCAGGTGTTTTTTGTAAAATATTGTATGATATCGAAACATAAAATTGATCCTCTCTAAAAAGAGAATCTACAACAGGCTTTGTCTCAGATTGAGAAAAACCAATTGATACAAAAAAAATGAAAAAAAGAGATACTAGTAATCGCATTATATTTTTTTTATAAAAATAATAAAAAAAGGTACGCAAATGCGTACCTTTTTATTTATAAAATAAAAATACTATTCAACAGGATTTCCTTGTGTTGTTGTATAATTAACTTTCAATTGTTCTATTTTACGTAATTCTAACTTGATAGCACTTACCAAACCCATCTTCACATTTTTATCAATTTTTAAAGATGCAGTAAGATACTTTTCATCGTCAGAATTTCGCTGAGCTCTCTCAGAAATTACAAAATTTCTAATGTCAGCTGGCGAAGCCATCTTATCAGCTAATTGAATACGATCTGAACCTCCAAGAGTTGCTCTATAGCGCTCACTTGGTTTACCAGCGTAAATATACATTACAAACTCTTTTTTGTGCAATTTTGCAGTTTGGTTAGCTTTTGGCAATGTATTTTCAATTTTCAAGTCACTATCTTTCATAGTGGTAGCTGTCATGAAGAAGAACAAAAGCATAAATACAATATCAGGTAAAGACGCTGTTGAAATCGCAGGAGTATCACCTGTACTTTTCTTTTTAAATTTAGACATACTTTCTTAATATTATATTATTGTTTTTTTGGCTCTGCTTCTGAAAGTCTCATTGGAAACAATTCTTGAATCTTTTTAACTTTTGGTTCTAAATCTTCAACCAAACCTTCGGTAGCTTTAGAAGCTGGATCATTATAAATGTATTCCATTTCTGTAAAAGTCATACCGTAACGCTTCTTACATTCTCTATCTCTTAAAAAGTTATATGCAGCTACTAATTCATTTTGTACTGCGATATACGTTTCATAAGTAGTTTGCCCGTCATTATTTAATGAAATTACCGCTTCATCAGGTCCGTCAGATGAATTTGGATCTTTTTTTCCATTACAATATGAACATGTTCCTTTTCCATTATTTTCAAGAAAATCAATAGCAGTTTGTCTTAAGTCCTTAAGGTCAACCAATTTCTCTTCAACAAGTAACTGATTGTCTTTATTAACTAAAACTGTTAAAATATTTCTTTCATTAATAGGCGGAACAGGTGGGTTCTCTTCATAACGAGGTAAGAGTCTATTAATTCCTTGATCTACTCCAATTGTGGTAGTAACTAAAAAGAAAATTAAAAGTAAGAATGCAATATCTGCCATAGAACCTGCATTCACTTCTGGCGGTGCACCTCTTTTTTTACCCATGATCTATTATCTTTTAATTTTTGAAAAACCAGTCCAAGCTAATACTCCAACTGAAACAACAGCAAGAATATAAAATGTATTTAAACTAGTACTTATTAACTTAGAAGACATTGAAGAAATAATTTCTCCGTCTTTTAATTTTATCTCTGTACTATCTGCCAAAATAAAAGCAATCAAAACTACAGCAGCAAATAACCCCAGAGAGATTAATGCTCTTCTTAACTGATCTTTATGAGTAATTAAATTTTTAAAAACAAAATAAATAACAGAGAAAAAAGCAATTGCCATTGCAAAGTAAGACAGATAAATAAAGTAATCTACAACAAAAGAATTATTATCTAATGATACTTCCATACCTAAATTTGATATGAATAAAATAGAAGCAATAATTCCAATTACGATTACTAAAATTTTTGAAATTTTATATACGTTCATAACAATAATTTGTTAATGTATTATTTGTTTACTTTCTCTTTGAAATAATCTGACAACATATCAACTAAACTGATAGAAGCATCTTCCATATCGTTAACGATAGAATCAATCTTAGCTGTAATGTAGTTGTAGAAAACTTGAAGAATCATCGCTACAATAAGTCCAAATACCGTTGTTAATAACGCTACTTTAATACCTCCAGCTACTAATGATGGCTCCATAGATCCTGCAGATTCGATTTGGTCAAACGCCTCAATCATACCAATTATAGTTCCTAAGAAACCTAACATTGGTGCAAGAGCGATAAATAAAGAAACCCAAGAAACATTTTTCTCTAATTGTCCCATTTGAACACCACCGTAAGCAACGATAGATTTTTCAGCAGATTCTAAACCATGAGAAGAACGCTCTAAACCTTGATAGAAAATAGACGCAACTGGACCAGCTGTGTTTTTAGATACTTCTTTAGCCGCTTCAATACCACCAGAATTTAAAGCTGACTCAACATCAGTAACAAATTTTTTAGTGTTGATAGAAGAAAGATTTAAATAAATAATTCTTTCAATTGCTATTGCTAAACCAAGAATTAAACACAATAATACTGGAGACATCCAAACTGGACCTCCTTCAATGAAACGTTTTTTCATTGATTGAGTAAAAGTAGCTTCTTCAGTTGCTGCAGCTTCATCAGTTGTTGCTGTAGCCTCATCTGTAGTTGCTACTGTTGCAGTTGTATCAGCTACTTGTTCTGTAGCAGGAGCTGCTGCTTGAGTTGAATCTTGAGCTTGAACATTTCCAAAAGTCATAAGCCCCGTGATTGCTAAAATAGAAAATAATCTTTTCATCGCTTTTGTTCTTAAAATTAATTAGTTAATTGGGTTTAAAGATATAAAAATATTTATAAAATTTTTAAAATTAATATCATTCTGCAGAGAGGAAGGGATTCGAACCCTCGATACCCTTGTGGAGTATACACACTTTCCAGGCGTGCGCCTTCGACCACTCGGCCACCTCTCTATCGAAACGACACTCGATTTTAAGGGTGCTAAATAACGTAAAAAATCTCATGTATAAAAATTTTATATGTTATTTTTACAACATTTCTCCTCTGATTCCTGTTTCAAAAATAGTCTTAAACACATTGTGAGACACTTTTTGACCTAAAAGATACATTAATTTTGTGATGGCAGCCTCAGTAGTAATATCTTTACCTGAAATTACACCTATATTTTTTAATTGTGTACTGGTTTCGTAATTCCCCATCGAAACACTACCTCCACTACATTGTGTAACGTTGATAATGTGAATATTATTGCGAATTGCTTGCTCTAAAGTCTGCACAAACCAATCTTCTGTTGGAGCGTTTCCAGAACCATACGTTTCTAAAACTATTCCTTTTAAATTTGGTATTGCAAAAAAAGCAGTCAAAACCTTCTGATTGATACCCGGAAAAATCTTTAAAATTGCTACATTATCATCAAAATCAGTATGCACTTTTAGCTTTTTATTTGCTTTTTGCTTCAGAATAACGTCATAATTTACTTTCAAGTGTACGCCAGATTCCGCTAGTTCTGAAAAATTAGGTGACGTAAAAGCATTAAAATGTTCGGCGCTGATTTTTGTCGTGCGATTTCCTCTGTATAATTTGTACTCGAAATACAAACACACTTCTTGAATAACCGGTTTTTTATTCTCTTGAAGCGAAGCGACTTGAATAGCTGTGATTAAATTCTCCTTTGCATCGGTTCTTAAATCACCAATTGGTAATTGCGAACCCGTGAAAATTACTGGTTTTGCTAAGTCTTCCAACATAAAACTTAATGCAGAGGCACTATACGACATCGTATCCGAACCATGTAAAACTACAAATCCATCAAATTTCGAATAATTTTCCTCGATAATTTTGGCCATTTTTTGCCAATTGGAAATATTCATATTCGATGAATCAATAGGAACATCAAATGAAATGGTTTCAATTTGACAATCTAATAAATGTAATTCTGGAATTCGGCTTAACAACTCATTAAAATCAAAAGCTTTCAAAGCTCCTGTTTCAAAATCTTTTACCATTCCGATGGTTCCACCGGTGTAAATTAAAAGTATTTTTGGTTTATGAGATGTCATCAGTGTATTTCAATTTATTCACAACCGGATTTGCGTACATCGCCAAAAACCCTTCTTTCATGGTTTCATTGTCGGCATCAATTCGCATTTCTAATCTTCTTTCAAACAATTGACGCTCTTTTTCGTTGTACAAATGTTCAAATCGAGTTGTTTTATGTAAAATATCATAAGCAATAAAGTTCGTTGACCATAATTTATACGATTGCAAAATAGAATCATCAATTACTTGTGCCAAAGCTTGAATTTGCTTGTTATTGTTATCGTTTTCGGCAATAATTTTTTCGTATTCGTTTTCTAAAACATCACCTACATGAATGTGAATACGTTTTTTTTGCCCAATGATTCCACTTAACAAAGTAATAAAATCTTCATTTTTCTCCTTGATATATACTTCGTCTTTGGAAAGCGCGATTAATTGTGGCATTTTCAAAGCATCTGTTGGATCGTATTCATAAGAAATAGAAACAGGAACAATTTTTAATTTCTTGAAAAAGTCCATAATTCTGGCCTCATCATTTGCCATTCCAACCATTTTCAAAACTCCTTGATGGGTTGCATCGTTACCGTCTTTCGTTCTTCCTTCGCGTTGGGCAATCCAAACCGAACGATTTTCTTTCGACAATAAATGATACATGTATTCCGCCATTAACTTAGAACTTTGCAATAACTCTCTTGGCGATAAACCACGTTGAACAAGGAAGTTTCGGTTTAATTTTGAAAGTTTTAAAAGAAAATCTTTCTTGACCAAATTATCTCCAATAGCAGAAGCTGTCATCACCAAACCATGATCAATCAGAGAAACATTCAACAAAGAAGTATCTAAAATAATATCGCGGTGATTGGAGATAAATAAATACGAAGTATTAGGCTCTAATTTCTCAAAACCAGAAGTCGTAAGTCCTTCTGAACTTCTTTCTAAAACTCTTTGTATGGATTGATAAACAAAATTAACTTGGAAATCACGGATAGAATGGGTTCTACTCAATTGTTCTTTCCAAACATCATCTTCTACTTCTGGAAACGTAAAATCCATCATGGCCTTCATCATAGGATGATGCAACAAAGACTTTAAAGCTTCGTTTACTTCAGAATCATAATAAGGGCGAATAGAATCGAACTTTGTCATATTTATTTTGAAAACAATTCACAAAAGAACAAAAATTTTATGAATTGAAACTTTATTTTAGGTTAAATTCCGAAAATTTGTTTTGAGTTTTCTGTAGTAATTCTTGCAATTTCCTCAACAGGCAACTGATAAATTTCGGCTAACTTTTGCGCTACCAATAAAGTATAACTGCTTTCATTTCGTTTTCCACGATATGGAACTGGTGCTAAATATGGCGAATCGGTTTCTAAAACAATGTGTTTCAAATCGATTTCATTTAAAAATTGGTCGATTTTCCCGTTTTTAAAAGTGGCTACTCCTCCTATTCCGAGTTTCATTCCTAACGAAATCGCTCTTTGGGCTTGATCCAAATCACCCGTAAAACAATGAAAAATTCCGAATAAATCATCCGATTTTTCACTTTCTAAAACCTCAAAAACCTCATCAAAAGCATCACGACAATGAATATTGATTCCTAAATTATACTTTTTCGCTAATTGAATTTGGTGTTTGAAAGCATGTTGTTGTTCTTTCAAAAAGGTTTTATCCCAAAACAAATCGATTCCAATTTCTCCAACGGCATAAAATTTTCTCGAAGCCAGTTCTTTTTCTACATGCGCTAACTCTTCCAAGTAATTTTCCTTCACATAAGTTGGATGTAAACCCATCATTAGAAACACATTTTCGGGATATTGGCTCTCTAATTCGTACATTTTAGATGTGTAATTAGAATCGATAGCAGGAACAAAAAAACGAGAAACGCCAGCATTAATGGCTCTTTGCATCATTTCGTTGCGATCTAAATCGAATTCTTCTGAATATAAATGAGTATGGGTATCGGTAAGTATCATTTGCGTTTTTGATTACAAAGCGCCAAAGTTACAAAGTTTGATTCAGAAATTTGATTTACTTTTGAAGTATGGAAGATTTACAAGACTTTTTAAAAGGGAAAAAATATAAAAAGATAAAATTTACGGTGTTAAAAACCCAACATTTATTAATCAAAGGAAAGATAAATGACGTAAAAGGCAACTTTATTTTAGACACCGGAGCAAGTAACAGTTGTGTAGGATTTGAAAGTATTGAACACTTCAAATTAGATGCCCAATTTTCAGAAACTAAAGCTGCAGGTGCTGGTGCTACTGGAATTGAAACACAATTAGCTAAAAACAATGAAATTCAATTAGGCAGATGGAAAAACCACAAATTCCACTTAATTATATTTGATATGAGTCACGTAAATGATGCGCTTCGTCATTACAAAACCAAACCCGTTGATGGCATTATTGGTGCCGATATTTTACTAAAAGGAAAGGCAATTATTGATTATAGCAATCATTATTTGTATTTGAAATAACTATTTCGAATGGTTTTTCTTCAGTGTTCGGTAAGCTAAAATCGTACTAATCAACATAAAAATTCCTCCCAAAATAAAAGGTGCTCCTGGAAATAAAAAAGGCGCTTCATCGTGAGTAAAATAATAAAAAACGGATGCCATCATCGGTGGACCTACAATTGAAGAAGCACTCATTAAACTCGTTAAAGTTCCTTGAATTTCGCCTTGTTCTGATGGAGGTACTTGTTCTGAAACTACGGCTTGTAAGGCTGGCCCTGCAATTCCTCCTAAACAGTAGGGAATTAAGAAAACAAACATCATCCAACTTTCAGTTGCAAAAGCAAATAAGAACATTCCGATAGTGTATAATGCTAATCCGAAATAAATACTTTTTACATTTCCAATTTTTGGATTGATCCAACGAATTAAACCTCCTTGAACAATTCCGACTAATAATCCGATGACTCCAAGGGAAATTCCTACCATTTTTTCCGTCCAATTAAATTGGTACATGGTGAAGTAATTCCAGTTACTTTGTACCGCATGTGAACCTACATAAAGAACAAAAATAGCCAATACTAATCCGATTAAATTTGGGTATTTTTTCAAATGTAAAAAAGCTCCAATTGGATTTGCTCTTTTTAATTCAAACGGTCTTCTTTTCTCTTTACTTAGTGATTCTGGCAAAATAAAATAACCGTATAGAAAATTTAACATACACAAAATAGCGGCTGCAATAAAAGGAATTCTTGTTCCAAATTGCCCTAACAGTCCACCTAAAACTGGACCAATTATAAAACCTAATCCAAAAGCCGCTCCCATCAATCCAAAATTCTTAGCTCTGTTTTCATGTGTACTTACATCGGCAATATAAGCAGAAGCGGTGGTGAAACTTGCTCCGGTTATTCCAGACAGAATTCTACCAACAAATAACCATGTAATTGTAGGCGCAAAGGCTAACAATAAAAAATCTAAAGAAAAAGCGAACAAAGAAGTTAACAATACGGGGCGTCTTCCGTATTTATCACTTAAATTTCCTATCACGGGCGCAAAAATGAATTGGGTAATCGCATAAGCGAAAGTTAACCAACCACCATATTTTGCTGCTTCGCTAATATCGCCATTAATTAGTTCTTTGATTAAATTTGGAATTACAGGAATAATAATACCCCATCCAATAACACCTAACAAAACGGTAATAAAGATGAAACCAACGGCTGCTTGTTTCTTAGATTTTTTCATAGCTAAATTTTGACTTACAAAGTAAAGAAAAATCCCAAACTCTATTTGAATTTGGGATTTATATTTTAGGTTTTGGAGTTAAAAAATTAATTCTCATCTAAAATCACTTTGAAGTCAATTTCTTTATATGTTGAAGAATCTTTAATAGTAATTCTAGCTTTGTTAGTAGCATCGCTTCTTGAGAAAAGAAACGTTTTGATAGAATCATTTTTAATTCCTTCCGGATATTTATTGTATTCTGTAAAAAGCGAATCAATATTTAAAACACTATTTTTTGGGTCTTCACAATATAGCATCATATCAAAAGGTTCAAAATAATTTTCAAATGATTTTTTCAATGTATCTTCAAACCATTTTTGATTTAATTGATTCTCTTTTAAAATTAATGCTATTTCATTTTTATATTCTAAAGGTTTTTTATCTTTTTTTGAAAGTAATGATTTAACATCTAGAACAATAACTTTAATATCATTTTTCGAATAAATTGTTTTATTAATTTTTCCTAAGATTCCATCAATTTTAATAATTGTTTCTGCTGCTTCTGAAACGTTAAAAAAGCGTGTTTTACCATTGAGAGATGTTAATTTCTTAGTCTTTTTATTTTTTATAAAAGTTATCCAAAATTCTCTATTTGCTTGCGTTAAAAAATATTCGGGATTAATTTTTTGATGCGTTTCATCGGTTGCATAAACGGTTATAAGTTCGCATCTGTTTGTGTTAACTGGAAAATTTCTAACACTTAGCATTACAGTTTCATTAATAACATCACTAGTATCTATGAAGGTTCTATCATATTCAATTTTTACTTCTTGACTTTGTATGCTACTAGAAATTAGCAAAAACAAGATAAGTAACTTTACTGTAATGTATTTCATGTTTTTGATTTACTCAATTGATTCCTTTTTTACTTTTTTGCCAAGCCGATTCATATCCTAAATCAATAGATGGATATACACTTTTAACAAATTCTAAAACTTTATTTCTATCATTTTCAGATGCTTCAAATAAAGAAGGAAAAGCGTCTACATCAGTTTTAAACAAACTTGTTCTACTTCCTTTTTCTTCAAATGCATACGAATAATTATTCATAAAATATCGGGTTCTTTTTTTTACGATATAAAATCTACCCATTTTATTTAGGTCGATAACTTCTGATGTATTGAACGTTTTTCCTGAATCTGTCTTATTGTAGAAAGTAATTGTATTTCCATCAGATTCCACCATTAAATAGACTTGTTGACTTGATAAGTAAGTATAAATCTTTGAAGCAAATAGAAGAAAACCAGAAACCAATAGTAAACCAACAATCAAAATCCACCAAGAAAAGCCTTCTCTAAACAAAAATGTTCCGAAGCTAATAACACCTAAGCCACAAAATAATGTTGCAGCAATACATAGTAGGAACTTAAAATTCCTTTTAAACAATAGTATTTGCAGTTTTTTCATTGATAAAATATAGTGTTAAAAATGACCTGTTGCAATGTAAAACATTAACCAACCTATACAACCTATGGCTAATCTCCAAATCAGTTTTTTCAATAATCCATTAGACGTTGCTTTTCCTTGTTCTAAATACTCGTCAGTTTTTTCGTTTGCTGTTCCTACTTTTTTAGATAATTTAGTTCCAGCAACAGCACTTAATGATACGATGTAAAGAATTCCAACCCATGCAGCATTGATAAATCCTAATACCATCATTATCATTCCTATAATTGATAACGTTTCCATTTTTTTAGTTTTAAAATTAATCCCAAACCACATTAAGCATGAAGTTTGGGATATTTGAATATTTTTATAAAAATTATTGCTTAATGCTCTTTAGAAATGTTTGCATGTTAGCATCGATAGCTTGTGCCGTTTCTGTACCTCTTCCAATTTCATTACACACCATTAATATTAAATCTGGGTTTGTAGGATGGCTAAGGATATAGATTCTGAATTGCCCAACATCTTTATAAGTTTTTCCATCTTGTCTTCCTGTATTGTACAAACCAGATTGAAATGTGTATCCTTTCATCTTTCCGAATTCTACTTTTTCATATAAACTCATTAAATCTTTTGATTTCACATCTTTGGTTATAAAATAATCTACATTTTGTATTTGTTCATCTCGGAAAAGCACGCAGATATGATACCAAGGTAAATTATATTTTTCGAAATCGTATTCATGAATTTTTTTTACTTTATCGTTATTTGAATGATAGGTAACTCTATGAATGAAATCTTTAGCTAATTCATCAACCGTCAAACCTGGGTGTGAAGATTTTTCGAAAGCATAAATTTTATACGTTTCTTGATTTTTGTGAATTTGGTAGCCTACTTCCGTATCACTTCTGTCTGTGCTACCTGTCTGGCTGTTATTGATATCTTCTTTTATGTTAGTTTTGTCTATGGTTACATCAAGATAAGGTAAATATAGATTTTTTGGTTCCCACATAGGTACATTAAAGAAGATTGGTTCTAATAATTGAACTTTAGGACCATATTCTTTGTATCCTGTTTCTTCTCTTACCCAAAATCCAATTTCTACTCTTATTGTTTTTTGTTTTTCAACTCCATTTGCACCATTTAAAATCCATTCAAGTGTATTTCCTCTATTTATGAAATCTCTACCTTCAAAAACACTAAATTTTTTTGTTATAGGTGTATTTTTCATAAAATCGGACATAGCAGTATAACCTTCTTTTTGAAGACTCCAACTATTTATGTAGGTATTAGAATTGTCTGCAAACTCTACATATAGATTTGTATATCCCGAATAAACGGTTACAGCTTTAGGTTTTTTGAAACTTACCTGTAATGTTGCTAAATCTTTTTTAGAAATTGTAGCACCCGATTTTACTTCTTTGCCATTAATAAAAGCCGATAATTGAGCCTGAGAAAAAGCAAAAGAAAGTAATGAAACTAATAATAGTAAACGATTGATTTTCATAATTATATTTAAAATGATGAAATTAATTAAACTGTTACTTGTGATTTTTTCAAGTGTAATTTGTAGCTCATAAAAGCACATGCCGAACATACAACTAGACCAATACATCCAATTAAAGCAAGCGATTTAGGATTTGCTCCAGAGAAAGTTCCAGCTTCCATGTAAGGAGTTATAGCCCACAAAACAACTGATAATAAAGCCACCAAAATGCTTAATTTAGTAACAAATTCTTTTTTCATAAAAGCAACTACAACCATTACAAAAGCAAGAACAGCTAATAAAATACCTAATTTACCTGCATATACAACTTTCCATTTGGCAGGTGTACTTTCGATAATTTCTAAACTTTCTTTTATTTGTGGATCTTCAATTTTAGTAACGTCGATTCCGTCTTTTTTTAATTGATCAATTTGTTTTTGCTCGTTTTCTACTAAACGATACACTTCTTCTAGTTTTTCAGAATCGCCGTCGGTTCCCATTCTGTTTTCTATGTTTTTAAATAAAATTCCAGCACAAAAACCTCCTACTAAAAAGGCTAAAACCATAAAAATTAAAGATAATACTCTCATAAATTTGTTTGTTAAATTGGTTAATAAAATACGTTTGATTTTTTAAGAAACGCTTTTCAATTAATGAAACGTTTCGTTTTATTGTTTAATGATTTTTACTGTTTTCACTTCATTATTAGAAATTACTTTCACCAAATAAGTTCCCGCAGCCAAACCTGCAACATCTATTGAAGTTTCGTTGCTGTTTACTGTTTTTGTAAAAACTTCTTGACCTAATAAATTGTTTATAGAAACAGTAGTAATTTCTTTATCAAATGAAAGATTTAAAATATCTTTTACAGGATTTGGATAAAGCTTCAAGTTTTTTATTGAGAATGATCCCACAGAAAGCATTTGGGTTGTAAACGAACCTCCAGAAGCCCAATCCGTTTGTGTGTTACCACAAATAGATTTTACCCAAAAATAATAAGTAGTGTTTGGTGTTAAATTATTCAAAACAGCAAAAGTATCTGTCGTTGTTCCTGTAATTGCATTTGCAGATAATGGGTCGTTTATAGTACTGTAACTATATAGATAGCCATTGCTTGGAGTAGGTGTAGCTTCTACCCATGCAATATTTACAACTGTTGCCGATTCAGGATCTGTAAATAACTGTGTAGGAGCGTTACATTGAGATTCTGGATATGTGGTAAACGAACCACCCGAAGCCCAATCCGTTTGCGTGTTACCACAAATAGATTTTACCCAAAAATAATAGGTGGTATTTGGTGTTAAATTGGTTAAATTCGCATAAGTATCTGTCGTTGTTCCTATAATTGCACTAGCTGAAAATGGATCGTTTACTGTACTGTAACAATAAACATAGCCATTGCTTGGTGTAGGTACACCTTCTATCCATGCAATAGTATTTGTTGTAGAGGTTAAACCATCGTAATATATTTGCGTTGGTGCGTTACACCCAGATGCCGCAGGATATGTGGTAAACGAGCCTCCCGAAGCCCAATCCGTTTGTGTGTTACCACAGATGGATTTTACCCAAAAATAATAGGTAGTATTTGGCGTTAAATTGGTTAAATTCGCATAAGTATCTGTTGTCATTCCTGTGATTACGTCATCTGCAAACGGATCGTTTACAGTACTATAACAATAAACATAACCATTGCTCGGCGTAGGTGTAGCTTCTACCCATGCAATAGTATTCGTTGTCGAGGTTAAACCATCGTAAAATAATTGTGTTGGTGCGTTACATCCAGATGCTGGATATGTGGTAAATGAACCACCAGAAGCCCAATTAGATTGCGTAGCACCACAATTAGATTTCACCCAAAAATAATAAGTAGTGTTTGGCGCTAAATTATTTAAAACAGCAAAGGTATTTGTCGTAGTTCCTGTGATTGCATTTGCAGAAAACGGATCGTTTACAGTACTATAACAATAAACATAACCATTGCTTGGTGCAGGATTTGGTGCCGTCCATGCAATATTGTTTGAAGTCGAAGTTAAACCATCATAAAATAGTTGAGTTGGAACATTACAGCTTGCTACTGTAGCACATGTAATAGATCTTACTCTGTTTGTGTTTTGAGTTCCACAACTAGAATTGGCATTCAAATGGTATCTAACTACTCCAGAATTTGTACCAGATAACCAAGTTAAAGGAGTTAAACCACTGGCTAAAACCGCTGTTCCTGTTGCATTAGTTATGGTAATAAAATCTGTGGAAACTGAACTTCTAAAAGTATATTGTTTATTTGACAAGACATTTACATTTGAATATTCTCCTGCATAAGCATCTGCAACGATTTGTTCTGTACTTCCTGTACAAGCAGGTGTAAAAGTTGCATCAGGATATAATCCATAAATTGCACCGTTACAAATTAATGCAGGTGGAGTAGTAAAACTACCTCCAGAAATCCACGTTCCAGTTGTGGCTCCACAGTTAGAACGTATCCAGTAGTAATAGGTAGTGCCTGCCGCAACATTCAAATAGAGAGTAGTATTTAAGTTAGTTGTGCTAAATAAAGTAGGAGTAGAATTTGCATTAGGAGCACTATTGGTTGTAACAATATAAATATCATAATGAGAAGAAGGCACTGGTGATGCCGCTGTCCAAGTCATTTTACAAGAATTGGAAGTTATATTTGATACCGCTAAATTTG
>DIST01000016.1:0-335 GCA_002421645.1 Flavobacterium sp. UBA6203 | reverse complement strand
TCGCAATTACATTCACATTGCTGTACTCGCCTGCATAACTTTGACTAGTTAATGTCTCATAGTTTCCACTACAGTTTGGTGTATAGGCATTAGCTGGAAATAATCCATATGTTGCAGTAGTACATTGCGCAACAGCATTAGGAATAAAATTCAAAAATGCCAATAGGCAGAATAGAGTAATTTTTTTTTTCATTTTCAGTTTTTGATGATTTGAAACTTAATTTGATTAAATTTCCATCAAAACTATACGATAAGAAGTACTAGACCAATTTATATATTGGACTATTTATAAATAATCAGAAGATTTAAAAATTATTATTTACTTGATTAACAAA
>DIST01000045.1 GCA_002421645.1 Flavobacterium sp. UBA6203 | reverse complement strand
GGTAAATCAAAATCTAATTCATTTTTAAACTCATTTGTTACTAAATCAGCTGCTTCAATAGAATTTCCTGTCGAATTTCCATTCAAAAAATTTGCTAATAAACGTTGTAGAAAATATCCTAATTTTTCAATTTCAACTTGTATTAAATCGCGTTTTTCCATGGCTAATTTGAATATTCAGGAAGTTCTTTCAAGAAAACATATTTCTCATTTTCAAAATCCATTTGGCAAAAATAATGATTTAGTCCGTTGGTCACCATTAAATATTTCGCTTTTAAAACTAAGTTATAACGCGCAATTTGGTCAAATGTTTGTTGGGAAATAGGAACTTCAGGTGCTTTGCATTCGATTAATAAAAATATTTCTCCATTTGGTTGAAAAACAACACCATCATATCGCTTACTTAAATCGTTAATTTTAATTAATTTTTCAACGTTAATATACGATTTTGGATACTTTTTATCTTGCAACAAAAACTGAATTACGTGTTGACGTACCCATTCTTCGGGCGTAAGAAGAATAAATTTTTTTCTGATTTCATCAAAAATAGACACTTTATTTTCACTATTTTTGAACCGAAAGGAATACGTTGGAAAATTCAATTTTTGCATAGTTCAAAATTAGTTAAATATTACAAACTGCCAACTATTTACTGACCACTGAATACTAAATTATGGATGAAGTAATTCAAATTACAAAAGATATAAAAGCCGGAAACATCAAACCCATTTACTTTTTTATGGGCGATGAACCTTATTATATTGATAAATTAACTGAATTTATTGAGCAAAATATCTTGCAAGAACACGAACGCGATTTCAATCAAACGATTTTATACGGTCGTGATGTTACTATGGAAGACGTGGTTGGAAATGCAAAACGTTATCCAATGATGGCCGACCGTCAGGTGGTTGTAGTTAGAGAAGCACAAGAATTATCGAGGCATATTGATAAATTAGAGGCTTATGCCGAAAACCCACAACCAACAACCGTTTTGGTTTTTGCTTACAAGTACAAGACATTAGATAAGCGTAAAAAAATCAACAAACTTTTAGACAAAGTCGGAGTAGTTTACGAAAGTAAAAAAATGTATGAAAACCAGGTTGGCGATTGGATTAAGCGTGTTTTATCAGGTCAAGGGTATAGCATTGAACCAAAAGCAGCCGCTATTTTAGTAGAATTTTTAGGAACGGATTTATCTAAAATCAATAATGAATTAGAAAAACTAAAAATTATACTTCCTAAAGGACATACGTTTACACCAAAAGATATTGAGGAAAATATCGGATTTAGTAAAGATTACAACAACTTCGAGTTGCGAAAAGCATTAGGTGAAAAAGACCAAGTAAAAGCTTATAAAATTATCGATCATTTCTCTCAAAATCCAAAAGACAATCCTATTGTAGTTACAACAGGATTAGTATTTGGTTTCTTTTCGCAATTGTTACAATATCACGGATTAAAAGATAAATCTCAGTTCAATGCAGCTAAAGTTTTAAAAGGAAGTCCTTATTTTGTTAAAGATTACGAAGTAGCATTCCGAAATTATCCAATGAAAAAAGTAAGTGCTATTGTAGCAGCTTTGCGAGATATTGATGTTAAAAGTAAAGGAGTAGGAGCTTCCTCTATGTCGCAACATGATTTATTGAAGGAAATGTTGATTAAAATTTTCATTTAATACAAAGTATAAAAAGTTTTAAAATTTGTACCTTCGCAGTCCTAAATTTCACAAATCTTTAGTTAAAAATATAGAATTATGGGAATGAATAAAAATACAATATTAGCTTGGGCTACTTTCATTATGATTTTAATGGGATTATTATTGATTGGCTTAGGAATTTATAGATATGCCGATGTAGCAGGTTGGGGATTTTCAGCTGTTGGCGTTGGTTTCTTTGCTATTGCTTGGGTTTTTAATGCCTTAAAAGGAAGAGTGTAAAAAAAGAGTAAAGTAAAAAGTACAAAGTTTTAATATTCAAATAATCAAACATATAATTTATGTCAGACGATAAAAAAGTCATTTTCTCCATGCAAAAAGTAAGCAAAGCTTACCAAGGAAGTGACAAACAAGTATTAAAAAACATCTATTTGAGTTTCTTTTACGGAGCTAAAATTGGTATTTTAGGTTTAAATGGTTCAGGAAAATCTTCGCTATTGAAGATTATTGCTGGAGTTGACAAAAACTACCAAGGTGATGTAGTTTTCGCTCCAGGATATTCAGTAGGATATTTAGAACAAGAGCCAAAATTAGACGAAACTAAAACCGTAATCGAAGTAGTTCGTGAAGGAGCTGCGGAAATTTTTGCTTTATTGGAAGAATTCAACAAAATTAATGACGATTTTGGTTTGCCAGAAGTGTATGAAGATGCCGATAAAATGCAAAAACTAATGGATCGTCAGGCAGAATTACAAGATAAAATTGATGCTTGTGGTGCTTGGGAAATTGATAATAAGTTAGAAATTGCAATGGATGCACTACGTACTCCAGATTCTGATACGCCGATTAGTGTATTATCAGGAGGAGAAAAACGTCGTGTAGCTTTATGTCGTTTATTATTACAGCAACCAGATGTATTGTTATTAGATGAGCCAACCAATCACTTAGATGCGGAATCAGTACTTTGGTTAGAGCAACATTTACAACAATATGCCGGAACTGTAATTGCTGTAACGCACGATAGATATTTCTTAGATAACGTTGCAGGTTGGATATTAGAATTAGATAGAGGAGAAGGTATTCCATGGAAAGGAAATTATTCTTCTTGGTTAGACCAAAAATCAAAACGTTTAGAACAAGAAGAAAAAGTAGCTTCAAAACGTAGAAAAACATTAGAACGTGAGCTGGATTGGGTTCGCCAAGGTGCAAAAGGACGTCAAACCAAGCAAAAAGCACGTTTACAGAACTACGATAAATTATTAAACGAAGATCAAAAAGAATTAGATGAAAAATTAGAAATCTACATTCCAAATGGACCTCGTTTAGGAACTAATGTTATTGAAGCGAAAGGAGTTGCAAAAGCTTTTGGTGATAAATTGTTATATGACGATTTAAATTTTGTTTTGCCTCAAGCGGGAATTGTTGGAATTATTGGTCCAAACGGTGCTGGTAAATCAACCATTTTCAGAATGATTATGGGAGAAGAAACTCCAGATGGTGGTTCTTTTACCATTGGCGATACTGTAAAAATTGCATACGTAGACCAAACTCACGCTAACATTGATGTAAATAAATCCATTTGGGAAAATTTCTGCGATGGTCAAGAATTAATTATGATGGGCGGAAGACAAGTAAATTCGAGAGCGTATTTATCTCGTTTTAACTTTGGCGGAAGCGATCAAAACAAAAAAGTAGCTACTTTATCAGGTGGAGAACGTAATAGACTTCACTTAGCCATGACATTAAAAGAAGAAGGAAACGTATTGTTATTAGATGAGCCTACGAATGACTTGGATGTGAATACTTTACGTGCTTTAGAAGAAGGTTTAGAGAATTTTGCTGGCTGTGCGGTTATTATTTCCCACGATAGATGGTTTTTGGATAGAGTTTGTACACATATTTTAGCTTTTGAAGGTGATTCTCAAGTATATTTCTTTGAAGGAAGTTTTTCTGAATACGAAGAAAACAAGAAAAAACGTTTAGGAAAAGATGTAGTTCCTACCCGAATTAAATATAAAAAACTTATCAGATAAACATTAATATAAAAAAAATCCTGATTTAATCAGGATTTTTTTTATATTAGTAATCAAATTCATCCCCCTATTTAAAACAGTTACATGATAACTTATAAGCGGTTTTATTTTGTTTTATTTTTCTGTTTATCTTTTATTTTTGGTTTTGCACAAGATACAAATTCAAGAAGAAAAGAGGCTAACGAGTTATTAAAAAAAGCGGGACAAAGCTTTTTAAAACTTGATACAAAAAAATCTTTAGATTATGCTCAAAAGGCATTAATTACTGCTACGAAGAATAACGATGATTTAATTGCATCTAAGGCTTACAATCTTATAGGTCTTAATTTTGAAGAGTTCTCTGATTATCAAAAAGCAATTGAATATTACAATAAGGGTTTAGTTTTAGCCAATAAAGTTAATAACGATACTGTTAAAGGTTGGTTAAATAATAATTTAGGAAATCTTTATTGTTATCGAAAAATAGATTTTAATAAAGGTATTCAACATTATAAAGAAGGTTTAAAATATTCTATTAAACATAATGATGAATATGAAATTATGTTTTCAAAATTGAATATTGGAAGTGCCTACTTTGCAGTTGAAGATTTTAGTAATGGTATTCAATATTTTAATGGAATTAAAGACTATGTGGATAAAAATGGAGATATAGAATCTAAAATCTCCTTAAATTCGAACTATGGATTGTATTACAACTACATTAACAATGATAAAAAAGCTGAAGAATATTATTTGAAAGCCGTTCAGTTTTGTGAGCAAAACGATATTGAATTAATTAAATCAAATGCAAGTGATGTTTATCATGATATTTCTAATTTCTACTACAAAATTAAAAACTTTGAAAAAGCACATTATTACCTTTTAAAACATGACCAATTACAAGATGAGATTTATAATGAAGATCGATTGAATGAAGTTAAAATAGGAGGAATGCAAATTGAGCATGACGAAATCAATCGTAAAATTGACCAAATTGAGAAAGAAAAAGAGATTCAAGCTGAAAAATTACAAGCTAATCGAGTTTTTGTAATTCTTTTAGGGATTATATTTTTTATTCTCTTACTTCTTTTACTCTCTTTAATAAGAAATAACAAAACTAAAGCTAAAGCAAATATTGATTTAAAAGAGGCTAATATTGCTTTATTAAAGGCAAAAGAAAAAGCGGAAGAAGCTTCACAACTAAAAACACAATTTATTTCAACTATTAGTCACGAGTTACGTACACCACTTTATGGAGTAGTTGGAATTACAGATATTATTCTTGATGAACATAAAGAGTTAAAAAATAGTCCGCATTTAAAATCTTTAAAGTTTTCTGCTAAGTATTTGTTGTCTTTGGTAAATGATATTTTAAAAGTTTATAAAATTGAAGAAAACCAAGTAATTCTTGAAGATATGGTATTCAATGTTCATGATGAATTAATAGTTATCAAAGATTCACTTCATTTTTTAGCAAAAAAGAACAACAACCAAATTTTTATAGAGTGTGATGATTCAATTCCTAATCTTTTAGTAGGGGATAAAATTCGCCTTTCTCAAATTTTTATAAATTTACTCAGCAATTCACTAAAATTCACCTATAATGGTAAAATAATTGTGAAAGCTAAAACACTTGAAATAGTGGGAACAAAATATCATATTCAATTTCAAGTTATTGATAATGGTATAGGAATTGCCAAAGAAAATCAAAATAAAGTTTTTGAAAAATTTGTACAAGTCTATCGTAAAGAAGATGATTATCAAGGAACAGGATTAGGATTAACTATAGTAAAAAAATTAGTTGAATTATTCCAAGGAACAATTCATTTAGAAAGTGAAGAAGGAAAAGGAACAACAATAACCTTTACACTACCTCTAGATTCAAATATTTTTAAAGTAAATACAATTATTAATAATCTAGATGTAGATGTTTCTGTATTAAAAGCGTATAGGATTTTAGTAGTTGAAGACAATAAAATTAATCAAGTTGTAACAAAGCGATTATTAGAAAATAATAATTTTATATGCGATATTGTTGATAATGGTTATGAAGCATTAGATTTAGTAGATAAAGTACATTTTGACGCCATTTTGATG
This sequence comes from Flavobacterium sp. UBA6203, assembly GCA_002421645.1. Next base: position 1,752 of record DIST01000045.1, on the reverse strand, counting down.
GATATTAATATGCCAATAATTAATGGTTTCGAAACATCTAAATTGATTCGAGAAAAAGGAATAACTACTCCAATTATTGCTGTAACAGCTTTTGATAAACAAGATATTGAAGAAAAAATAATAGAAGCACAAATTGATGAAGTAATTGTAAAGCCGTTTGAAGGATACAAACTTTTTACAACTATTAAACGTTTAAGTAAATAAACAAAAAACGTTGGTTAATACCAACGTTTTTTGTTTTTCTTAGAAGCTTCCGACTTTCTTGACTTTGAATCTGGATTCATCTTATTTTTATTTCTTAAATCCGGTTTTGCATCTGGATTTTTAACTTCGTCTTTCCATTCATAAGGATGATCCGTAATTACTTTGACTTTCATACGAATTAATTTCTCAATATCTTGCCAATAGGGTTTTTCGTCTTTTCCACAAAATGAAATCGCTAAACCTGAATTTCCAGCACGACCTGTACGTCCAATACGGTGTACATAGGTTTCTGAAATATTTGGAATATCAAAATTAATTACAAACGGAAGTTGCTCAATATCAATTCCTCTTGCAGCAATATCAGTTGCTACTAAAATATCAATTTCTTTATTTTTGAATTGTTCTAAAACGCGTTGACGGGCATTTTGAGATTTATCACCGTGAATGGCTTCAGCTTTAATACTTGCTTTTTTCAACACTTTTACAATGTTGTCAGCACCGTGTTTCGTTCTGGTAAACACTAAAGCATTGCTCAAACTTTCCTGAATAATTAACTGTTTTAAAAGTAGACGTTTTTCGTCTTTGTTAACAAAATATACTTTTTGCGTGACATTTTCAGCCGTACTCGAAATAGGTGTAACCGAAATGTATTTTGGTCTAGTTAAAAACGTATCCGCTAATTCTCTAATTGCTAAAGGCATCGTTGCAGAAAACAATAATGTTTGACGATTTTCTGGAGTTAATTTGATGATTTTCTTTACATCATTAATAAATCCCATGTCTAGCATTTGATCGGCTTCGTCTAAAACCAAATGATGCATGTGATTCAAATCGATAAAACCTTGTTTGTGTAAATCTAAAAGTCTCCCTGGAGTTGCAATTAAAACATCAACACCCATTTTTAGCTCGTTCACCTGAGGTACTTGATTTACACCACCAAAAATAACTAATGATTTTACATTGGTATATTTTCCATAGGTTTTGAAGCTTTCATCAATTTGTATGGCTAATTCTCTAGTAGGTGTTACTACTAATGTTCGTATATGTTTTGTTTTCTTTGCCGAACCTACAATTCGGTGAATTAAATTTAGAATTGGAATGGCGAAAGCACCTGTTTTTCCTGTTCCAGTTTGAGCACAAGCCACTAAATCTTGACCTGCTAATATTTCAGGGATGGCTTGCTCTTGAATAGGAGTAGGGTTAGTATAGCCTTCTTCTTCTAAAGCTTGTTGTATATTGTTAAATAATTTTAATTCGTTAAATGTCATAAATAATAAATTTTCCTATCGAATAAGTTCGATAAGAGTACAAAGATAGTGTTATTTTAAGCAAATTGGTTTTATCCCATTTTCGCCTTCATGAAATCGGTGATTAATGAAGCTATTAATTTACCGGTTAAATGATTATTTTTAGAATCATCGAGTGCAGGAGCTCCTTCACAAATATGAAAATAAGAAGCGTTTTGATGTTTTCCAAAAAAGTAAGTAAAATGTCGCGCTTTGTCTACACTAAAACCACTTAATGTCATGGCACTTGAAGGAATGTTTG
>DIST01000066.1:6631-8192 GCA_002421645.1 Flavobacterium sp. UBA6203 | reverse complement strand
ATGGACTCAAAAACTTCATCACTTTCACGGATGCTGAAAATGCATAAGCCGTACAAATGGATGACAACAAGAACAACCAAATCAAATCGTTCATTGAAAGGGCAAAGAAAGCGGGTGTAAAACTTCCTGCAAAAAACAAGTAGCCACTTAAAAAGAAAACCCCACTTGATAATTCATATAGTGAAATGATATTAGGATCGTATTCTTTGGCATATTTTCCGTTAATTACAGAAAATAAAGCCGAAAGAAACGCGGATGATACGGCTAAATAAATTCCGGTAGTATATTTTGTTTCAACATTAAAGATAATTCCTAACCCTATTACTACTATGACGCCAAAAAGCAGTTCATACCAAATCACTTTTCTTTTGTAAAAAATAGGTTCTAAAATGGAAGCAAAAAAAGCACCTGTAGACAAACACGCTAAGGTTATAGAAACATTAGACACTTTAATTGCTTGGTAAAATGTGAGCCAATGGGCCGCAATGATAATTCCGCAAAGAAGAAACCCAATAAAAATATGGAATGGCACTTTTACTTTTTCTTTATTTAACAGTACAACAAAAGTCATAATAACTGAAGCAAAAAGCATGCGATACCAAACCAAATCTAGGGCTTCTAATGATATTAATTTTCCTAAAATTGCTGTAAACCCCCAAATAAAAACGATTACATGAAGGTGTAAATAACTTTTTAAATTATCGTTTTGCATTGCGAAGTAGGTAATAAGCTAGAATTCCAAAAACAATATTAGGCAACCAAACCGCTATTAACGGCGGAATGCTAGATTTTTCAGCAAGAGTACCAAATATTTTGTCGATGAAAATAAAAACAAAAGCTATAACAATACCAATTGCTAGATTAATTCCCATACCCCCTCTTCTTTTCATTGAAGAAACTGAAACCGCAATTATAGTAAGGATAAATGCCGATATAGGCAAACTAAACTTTTTATAAAAAACCACTAAATACGTATTGATATTTCCATTTCCTCTAGCACGTTCTTTGGCGATAAAACTATTTAATTGACCAATGGTCATGGTTTCAGCAACGTAAACTACAGGTGTTAAATCATCTGGTTCAAAATTGTATTTGACCATTAATTTATCACTTGAAATAATTTCATCATTAGTTTCCCCTACAATTCTTCTGTTGTATCCATAAAGAGTGTAATTTTTGGTAGTAGCATCATAACGAATTCTATTAGCCGTTACCTTTTCTATCAATATGTTATCTTGAAACTTTTCATAGGTGAAATTAAATCCTGTTTGCGACAAATAATTATAATTGCCAACATAAATATTTTCCTCTAGTTTGCCCTCTTTTTTAATTTGTCTGAAAATATCGGATGTTTCTCTAGTTTGCGAATTCCCTTTTAGGTTTTGATATCGAAAATCGTTAAAGCCTTTACTAGCTTTAGGAACCAAGAAAAATCCCATTACTAAGGCAAAAATAGAAACGATAATTGCACCAAACATGAAAGGACGAAGAAATCTACCAAATGAAATTCCAGAACTCAAAATAGCAATGATCTCGGTATTATTCGCTAACTTGGAGGTAA
>DIST01000066.1:0-6545 GCA_002421645.1 Flavobacterium sp. UBA6203 | reverse complement strand
GAATTTAGAATTTAGAATTTAGAAATATGAATGTTTTTACAATCATTACTTTCTAAATTCTAAATTCTGATTTCTGACTTTATAAACGTTGACTCATTTGAATCACCATTTTATCTTTCCATTCTCTAAAAGTTCCTGCTAAAATTTGTCTTCTAGCTTCGCGAACCAACCACATGTAAAAACCTAAGTTGTGAATGGTTGCAATTTGTTTTCCTAAAAATTCATTCGCTGCAAAAAGGTGTCTTAAATACGCTTTTGAATATTCGGTATCAACCCAAGTGTGGCCCATTTCGTCGATAGGCGAAAAATCAGCTTCCCACTTTTTGTTTTTGATATTAATCGAACCGTGAGCTGTAAATAACATTCCGTTTCTGGCGTTACGTGTTGGCATCACACAATCAAACATATCAATACCTAACGCAATATTTTCTAAAATATTGATTGGTGTTCCCACTCCCATTAAATATCTTGGTTTGTCCTCTGGAAGAATGGCTGTTACCACTTCGGTCATCGCGTACATTTCTTCTGCTGGTTCTCCTACTGATAATCCTCCAATAGCATTTCCTTGTGCTCCAGCGTTGGCAATATATTCTGCTGATTGTTCTCTTAAATCTTTAAACGTACTTCCTTGAACAATTGGAAAAAACGTTTGCTCATAACCATATTTAAATGGTAACTTATCTAAATGGGTAATACAACGGTCTAACCAACGGTGCGTCATGTGCATCGAACGTTTTGCATAGCGATAATCACATGGATACGGTGTACATTCGTCAAATGCCATAATGATATCAGCCCCAATAGTTCTTTGAATTTCCATTACATTTTCTGGAGAAAAGAAATGATACGAACCATCGATGTGCGATTTGAATTTCACCCCTTCTTCTTTAATCTTTCTTCTTCCTGATAATGAATATACTTGATACCCACCTGAATCAGTTAGTATATTTCTATCCCAATTCATAAATTTATGCAAACCTCCAGCCGCTTCTAAAATTTTGGTTTGAGGTCTTAAATATAAATGATAGGTATTCCCCAAAATAATATCAGGGTTAATGTCTTGTTTTAACTCGCGTTGGTGTACTCCTTTTACAGAGGCAACTGTTCCTACAGGCATGAATATCGGAGTTTCAATAACACCGTGATCGGTAGTTATTTTTCCGGCTCTGGCTTTACTTTTTGGGTCTTTGGTAATTAAATCAAACTTCATATTGTGCTTTTACGAACGGCAAAGATAATTTAATTTCAATTGTAGTTTTAGAATTTAGGATAAAATTAGAAAAATCAAATTCAAGTTCAAGGGTAAGAACAAGGGTAACTTCAAAAATCAAATTTGTTCTTCAACATTCAAAAAACACCCGCAACACCCCTGTAGTCCCCTCAAGGGGACAATTCCTTCTAAGAAATTTTAGTGCTCTATTTTTTCATTAGCCTTCGACTCCGCTCAGGATGACAACCGTGAGAATTTATTTCTAAAGATTACTATTCCTTTAAATTGTATAGATTACTCCGATGTCTTCAATCTGTGTTCCATAAAAAAAACAAGTTCAAGTTCAAGTTTAAAAATCAAATTATTCTCAACACAACCAAACTCCCATCACCAATCACCCATCACCCATCACCCATTACCCACCACCCATCATCCATCACCTCTCAAAAAAAACTATTCTTAATAACTTCTAACAAAATGATTTGTAGCACCAAAAAAATAGAATTACTTTTACACCATTAATAAATATATGTAATAAAATGTCTAACACGCAACAACTACAAGATTTTACAACACAAGTTCGAAGAGATATTCTTCGCATGGTTCATGCCGTAAATTCAGGTCACCCAGGGGGTTCTTTGGGATGTGCTGAATTTTTGGTTACTCTTTATCAAGACGTTATGCAACGCAAATCAGGTTTTGATATGAATGGAAGTAATGAAGATATTTTCTTCTTATCAAACGGTCATATTTCTCCTGTTTTTTACAGTGTTTTAGCTAGAAGTGGTTACTTTCCTGTAGCAGAATTAGCTACTTTCCGAAAATTAAATTCAAGATTACAAGGTCACCCAACAACTCATGAAGGTTTACCTGGAATTCGCATGGCATCGGGTTCATTAGGACAAGGTTTATCGGTAGCGGTTGGTGCAGCGCAAGCTAAAAAATTGAACAACGATAACCATTTGGTTTTTGCTCTTTTAGGTGATGGTGAATTACAAGAAGGTCAAAACTGGGAAGCAATTATGTATGCTTCTGCTAAAAAAGTAGACAATTTAATTGCAACTATCGACTTAAACGGAAAACAAATTGACGGAACTACTGATGAAGTTTTAGCGATGGGAAGTGTAAAAGCGAAGTTTGAAGCATTCGATTGGATGGTAATTGAAATCAAAGAAGGTAACAACATTGACGCCATCAAAGCTGGTTTGGCTGATGCAAAATCGAAATCAGGTAACGGAAAACCCGTTTGTATTTTATTGCATACGGAAATGGGTAACGGAGTAGATTTTATGATGCACACCCACGCTTGGCACGGAAAAGCGCCAAATGATGAGCAATTAGCAAAAGGTTTAGCACAAAATGTTGAAACTTTAGGAGACTATTAATTAGTACTCCGTGTTCAGTAGCATGCAATTAAATTTAAAAACAAAATGAAAAAATTTACTGTATTTTTCTTATTATTTTGTTTCTTCGGATTTAGTCAAGAACAATATACTTTTGATCATATTTCAATTTACAAAGGTTATAATGGTTTTATGAACAATAATTATAAACTCATTACATTTGGAAATTCAAAAGATCATAGTTATAATTTTGAGATTGCATTAAATGCAAATGACTCTGTTATTTCTGTAGTATTGAGATTAGAAAGTATAGAAAAATATGTTGTTTTTATCAACGAACCTTTCCCTTTTAAAGATTTTAATTCCGAAATCCATTTAAAATATTCCCAAAAAAAGAAAAAATATAGTAACGGTAGTGAATGTAAATTATTATTTAATAAAAATGAAACTATCAATGTTGATGATAGCTCGAAAAAAACAACTTTTTGCATCTATAAAAATAAAAAAAAGACAAAAATAATTCGCAAAATAGAAATTAATTCGTTTCAATCTGAAGTCAAAAATCAAAAATTTAATTTTGTCCATTCAAATGAATTTTTAAAATGCAACAATATTGATTTTTTACCTAATGCTATAAAATCATATAAATTATTTGAGGGTGAAAAATTATTAGAATCTTTAGAGCTTGAAGAATTAAGTGCTACAAATTTTTCTATAATATACAAAGAATAAAACAAACTTCTTAACCATAAGAAAATGAAAAAATATATCAACCAAGGCAGTAAAGATACCCGTTCGGGATTTGGAGCTGGAATGACGGAATTAGGTCAAAAAAATGAAAACGTAGTAGCACTTTGTGCGGATTTAATTGGATCATTAAAATTTGATGATTTCAAGAAAAACCACCCAGAGCGTTTCTTCCAAATCGGAATTGCAGAAGCAAATATGATTGGAATTGCAGCTGGATTAACAATTGGAGGAAAAATTCCTTTCACGGGAACTTTCGCTAACTTTTCTACCGGAAGAGTTTACGATCAAATTCGCCAATCGGTAGCGTACTCAGATAAGAATGTGAAGATTTGTGCTTCTCACGCGGGATTAACCCTTGGAGAAGACGGAGCTACACACCAAATCTTAGAAGACATCGGTTTGATGAAAATGTTACCTGGAATGACCGTAATTAACACTTGTGATTACAATCAAACCAAAGCAGCAACTTTAGCTTTAGCCGATCATCATGGTCCTGCTTATTTGCGTTTTGGTCGTCCAGTAGTGCCTAACTTTACGCCAGCTGACGAACCTTTCGTAATTGGAAAAGCCATTATGCTAAACGAAGGAACCGATGTTACCATTATTGCTACCGGACATTTAGTTTGGGAAGCGTTAGTAGCAGCAGAAGCTTTAGAAGCTAAAGGTATTTCAGCTGAAGTAATCAACATACACACGATTAAACCATTAGACGAAGAAGCGATTTTAAAATCGGTGAAGAAAACAGGTTGTGTGGTTACTGCAGAAGAGCATAATATCATTGGTGGTTTAGGAGAAAGTGTTTCTCGAACTTTAGTAGCCAATCATTTAGTACCTCAAGAATTTGTAGCCGTAAACGACAGCTTCGGAGAAAGTGGAACACCTGACCAATTAATGGAAAAATATGGCTTAAATAGCGCAGCTATAATTGAAAAAGCAGAAAAAGTAATCAAAAGAAAGTAATCGTTTTTTTACTTTTACCCCATATAAAACCTGATGCACGTATTAGCATCAGGTTTTTTTATCTTAAAACTTCATCGGATTTTGCTTAGGTTTGAAATCTTTACTGAGTAAAACATATTGAAAGAAACCGTAGAAATCAGGTTTCAATTTGATTAAAATTATTACTCTTATCGCAACCTTTTATATTTTAGGTTTTGCAATAGCTTTTTAAAATTGCGGGCGGGCTTAAACAATATCTTAGCTCCAAGAATTGTACTCTTATTTAATTTCTCGGGTTCGTCTGTACCTTGTCCTTTTAGCGTTAAAGCAAAAGTACCCAAATGGTCGATTTTTACGATTTTACCCTGAGCTAACTCTTCTCCTATTACCTGACTCATTCCCATGAGAACCCCATAACAATCGGCTACAGTTACCGTACTTCGGCTGGAAACGATCTCGGCTATGTATTCTAAATCTACCTCCCCTTTACTCACGGCACAAGGATAATATTTAATTTGTGGTGGTGACACTATATTGTTTTGTTTGGGCACCATTTTAAATTCTATTGCCATTTTAATTGTTTTGTATTGTACAAAAATATAATTTATAAATAATATAAAAACAATTGCTGTACAGTAATTAACTAATTGCCCTAGGGAAAATAAGTTATTTCCCTAGAGAAAAATAGTAATTGCCCTAGGGGAATTAATAATATAATACATACCAATTGATTTTATAAACTTGTTAAAGAGCAAATAATCACAAAAAAATGAATAAAAAGTATGAATTAGTTATCACAAACAACTTATAATATTGATTTACAATTGTTTTTCCTCCTTTTTGTTGAAATGAGGCGCTTTAACTTTATATTCACGATATATGAAATTATAGTAGTCCTAAAACAACTTTGATTTATACGCATATTAGTAATGATAGTATAAAAAAAACAAAAAGTCCTTTTGATTTGTAAGGTTTTTATCTTATGTTTGAACTGCTTATTAAAAAATAAGCGCAACAATAACTGGAAAAACTTTCGCCAATCTTGCCAATAAGGTACGATACTAGTTCGAAAGTTTCGCATATAAACTAGTTGTGCGTAATTTTAAGAAACCTCGTAAATTAAGATGAAATGAAATTCATAATTACCATAATATTTTTAATCTTTTCCTTTCTAACATTTGGACAAAATTCCAAATCACCAAAAAATATTAATCAAGCGATTAGAAAATTAGATAAAAGCCTAAAAATAGAAACTAAAGAGAAATTAACAAAAATTTCCTCTGATAGTTTGTTGATATTTTACAAAAATTCCAAATCGGAATTTGAAATTATGGAAAATTGGTTTTATAAATGGACTCAAATGAGTACAACAAGAGATGCTAGACTAGGAAAATATTACAAAAATAAAGGACTAGAAATTCCTTACGATATGATTGAAGTTGTACTTAAAACTTATCAAAATAAATTAAAAGGAAATAAAGCAAACCACGATGAAATATTAAAAACATTCCAATTAAGACAACAAAAAAACAATAACGAAAATGAAATCCGATATTTAGCAGATAGTTTAGGTGGTTTTTATATTCCAAAAGACCTTGACGATGCTATAAACTCACTTAATAAAATATATTCAGATAGCGTTAAATTAAAAATTACAAAACTTACAGAAGAAGATTATGTATCTGGAAATTACAGATTTGGAATTGGTTTATGGATGAGAAATAATTGGCAGCTTTGGAGTGGTTCTCGACTTTCTAAATTTTTTCAAGATAATAGAATTAGTCATCCTGAATCAATGTCTGTTGTAATTTTGGAAAGTTATTATCGCTATTTAAAAAATGAAGATATCCGTTTTGAAGAACAAATTAATGAATATGTGAAATGGGAAGAAAAATCAAAAAATAACAAAATTGAACTCGAAAAAAAAGAGTTTAAAGAAAAACAGGAAAAATTTGCTGAATTGAAAGTTGGTGATATTCTTGAATTCAATTATGAATATGGTTTTTCCAGCCAAAGTCAAGAAGATAAATGGATGAAAGATATTTGTCTAGCAAAAGGTGTTTTACTAGAAAAAAACGAAAAAAAATTAGAAATCAAAGTAAAAGTCATTGAAAGCTGTGACAAAAAAGGTATTGTAATTTACAATAATGATAATGTTCAAATATATGACCATAATACTAAAAAATGGTCAGAACCAAAGAAAAGTATAATAAAGTATTTGAAAAAAGGAAAATCAGAGTGGTTTACTCTTGATAAATGGGATTTGGAATAAAAAACTACGCACAATCGAGTAGACGGCTCCG
>DIST01000051.1 GCA_002421645.1 Flavobacterium sp. UBA6203 | reverse complement strand
AGCGCTTCCACCGTTGTTTAAAATTTCTTCGGCACAATTTTTTCCGAAGTTTTTATAAGAATCAAAAGTACAACTTTTTTTGATAGTGTGTTTTTCTTTTCCGTCTAAAGAGAATAAAACACCTTCAAAATCTATATTGTTATCAGTAATTTTAGCTAAAGCTCCAATTGGAGCTGTACAACCCCCTTCTAATGTTTTTAAAAATTCACGTTCAATGTGTGTGCAAATTTCGGTTTCGGTATGATTTAATTTCGCTAAAGCTTCTTTACAAAAATCATCGTTTTCCATAGCAACGACAACCATTGCGCCTTGAGCTGGTGCTGGAATCATCCAACTTAAATCGATGTAATTTTCAGGTTTTAAATTAATACGTTCTAATCCTGCTGCTGCAAAAATAGCTCCATCCCAATCATTTTCTTGTAGTTTTTGCATGCGAGTATTTACATTTCCACGTAAATCTACTACCTTGTGATTTGGGTATTTATTTAACCATTGTGCTTGTCTGCGTAAACTTCCAGTTGCGATAATTCCTTCTGAATTTAAAAAATCTAAATTTCCTTTATGAACTAAAATATCTAACGTATTAGCACGTTCTAAAACAGCGGCTTGTACAATTCCAATAGGTAAAGCAGTTGGTACATCTTTCATAGAATGAACCGCAATATCTACCTGACCATTAATCATGGCAATGTCTAAAGTTTTGGTAAAAATCCCTGTGATTCCTAATTCATAAAGTGGTTTATCAAGAATAATATCTCCTTGCGATTTTACAGCTATAATTTCAGTCTGATAGCCTAAATCATTTAATTTCTTTTGTACTGTGTGTGCTTGCCAAAGGGCTAATTCGCTATCACGAGTTCCTATTCGGATTGTTTTGCTCATTATTTTGAAACCGTTTCTAATTGGAAAATTTTCTCAATCCATTCAATACTTTCGTCTACCATGGTTTCATCATCTTTTAAATGATTCGCAAAGTGATTGGTGATTTTTTGGATAATTCTAGTCGTAATTAATTCAGCTTGTTCTTCGTCGAAATTAGCCAATTTTTTACGTTGAAAATTTAATTCTCCTTCTTTAATTGTATTCAGTTTTGCTTTTAAAGCATGTATGGTTGGGGCGAATTTACGTTGTTTTGTCCAAGACATGAACTCATCTTTAATTTCTTCAATGATGGCTTCGGCTGCAGGAATATGTTTTTTTCTGTTTTCCAAAGTTTCATCCGTAATTTGCGAAAGTTCATCCATGTGAACAAGCGTAACACCTTCAATATCTTTTACATTTTCGTTCACGTTTTTCGGAATCGATAAATCTAAAATCAATAAAGGTTTTTTCAGATTTAAAATGGCTTTATCAACAGTTGGGTTTTGAGCACCAGTGGCTACTACAACTACATCTGCTTTTTGAAGTTCTAATTGTAAATCAGCATAATCTTTAACAATAACATCTAGTTTTTTAGCTAGTTTTTCGGCTTTTTCTTTAGTTCTATTGATTAATGTGATTTGTTCGTGTTTAGTATGTTTTACTAGGTTTTCACAAGTATTTCTTCCGATTTTTCCTGTTCCAAAAAGTAAGATGTTTTTAGAAGCAATATCTTCTACATTTTTAAAAATATATTGAACCGAAGCGAAAGACACAGAAGTTGCACCTGAAGAAATTTCGGTTTCATTTTTAATTTTTCTGCTCGCTTGAATTACCGCATTTACTAGTCTTTCTAAAAAAGCATTAACTAGGTTTAATTCTTTGCTAATAACAAATGCATTCTTTAATTGACTTATGATTTCAAAATCACCTAAGATTTGACTGTCTAAGCCAGTTCCAACACGGAACATGTGATTAATAGCCTCACTGTTTTTGTAAACAAAAGCTACTTTTTGAAAATCTTCAACAGTTCCTTGACTGTTTTCGCACAATAATTTTATTAATTGAAATGGATGTTGGGCAAAACCATAAATTTCAGTTCTATTGCAAGTAGAAGTTACAATTAAACTATCAATACCTTCAGCTTTGGCTTGATGCAATAAGTTAGTTTTGGCCTTTTCATCCAAACTAAATTTCCCTCTCATTTCCGCATCTGCTTTCTTATAACTCAACCCTACTGCATAGAAAGTTGGATGCTTTGCGAATGTATTGTTTTCCATGTGATATACTCTTCCCTAAAAGTTTAACAAAATTAAATGATACTATTTTATAAAAACAACGCTTGAAGGACTTTTTATGTCGCTCAAAGTTATTTTAAAATCATTTGGTCTATTTTGCAATATTTCTTCTAAATTTGTACTAAATTCAAGCTTTTACAAATATGTTATATAGAATAATTCTAAATAACAACAAAAGATTTTGTTAGGCTTATATACGTAAAAATATCGCTATGGGTTCATTAGAAGAAATAAAAATTGAAAACGAATTTATTTTATTGCGTTTTCAAAATGATAGTAACGAAATAATTAAAATAGAACGCCCTGTAAACCAAGGTCTTATCCAATTTCATTTTGGGCTTAAAGGAAAAGGGAAATTTGTCTTTAATCAAGGAAATTATGCCTTAGATTTAAAAGAAGAGAAGTCGCTTTTGTTTTACAATCCGCAAAAAGAATTGCCAATACACTTAGAATTAGCACCACAAAGTTGGGTAATTTCGGTAATTATATCTATCAAAAAATTTCATGGCCTTTTTTCTTCGGAGGCTGAAAGCATTCCGTTTTTAAGTGAAGAAAATAAAGATAAGAAGTATTATAAAGAAAACGATATTAGTCCGTCAATGGCGATTGTTCTTAGTCAAATTTTCCATTATAATCTAAATTCATTCATCAAAAATTTATATTACAAAGGAAAAGGATATGAATTATTAAGTTTGTATTTTAATCGTTCCGAAGATCCAAATGCAGAACAATGTCCGTTTTTGATTGATGAAGAAAATGTTTTAAAAATTAAGAAAGCAAAAGAAATTATCATTGCTAATATGGCCGAGCCTCCTACACTAGAAGTATTATCGGAACAAGTAGGGTTAAGTTTGAAAAAATTAAAAATGGGATTCAAACAAATTTATGGCGATACGGTTTACGGATTTCTATTTGATTATAAAATGGATTATGCGCGTCAATTATTAGATAGTGGCTCTTATAATGTAAATGAGGTTGGATTGAAAATTGGTTATAGTACAGGAAGCCATTTTATTGCTGCCTTCAAGAAAAAATTTGGTACAACACCAAAAAAATATTTAATGAATTTGAATGCTAATATTGAATAGTTCAATTATATTGATTTTGTAAATCGCATTATAGATAAAAAACGTATATAAAACTTTCCTTAAAAATAAGATTGATTACTTTTATAAAAAAAAGAAAATGAAAAAAGGAGTACTGTTGATTAATTTAGGTTCACCGGATAGCCCTGAGCCAAAAGATGTTAGAAAATATTTAGATGAATTTTTAATGGACGAACGCGTTATCGATGTTCCATATTTACTTAGAGCATTATTAGTAAAAGGAATCATTTTAAATACTCGTCCAAAAAAATCAGCTAAAGCGTATAAAAAAATTTGGTGGGAAGAAGGATCTCCATTAATTGTGTTATCAAAACGATTACAAAATAAAGTTCAAGAGCAGGTAAGTATCCCGGTTTCTTTAGCCATGCGTTATGGAAATCCTAGTATCGAATTTGGATTAAAAGAATTACACAATCAAGGGGTTGATGAGGTTTTATTAATTCCATTGTATCCTCAGTTTGCTATGGCAACAACCGAAACTATTTTGGTATTAGCCGAAGAAATTCGCAAAAAACAATTCCCAAAAATGGAATTCACGGTGCTACCAGCTTTTTATAACCAACCCGATTATGTTCGTGATTTATCTAACTCCATTAAATCGGCTTTAGATAATTTCAAATCAGATTATTTATTGTTTTCATATCATGGTGTTCCAGAGCGTCATATTAGAAAATCAGATGTAACAAAATCGCATTGTAAAATAGATGGAAGTTGTTGTAATACGCCTTCAAAAGCACACGAGTTTTGTTACCGTCATCAATGTTATGAAACTACAAAGCAAGTTGCTGAATTTTTAGGTTTGGAAGAAGGAAAATACAGCACCTCTTTTCAATCTCGTTTGGGTCGCGATCCTTGGTTGCAACCTTATACCGATGCTACTATTGATGGTTTAGCACAAAAAGGAATTAAGAATTTAGCAGTGGTTACACCCGCTTTTGTTTCGGATTGTTTGGAAACTTTAGAAGAAATTGGAATGGAAGCAGCACATAGTTTCAAAGAAAACGGTGGAGAAAATTTCTTGTCTATTCCATGTTTAAATGATAGCGCTGATTGGGTTAAAACCATGAGCCGTTGGATTGATCAATGGGCTTTTCAAAATCAATAAAAAATGGAATTATACAATTACATAAAATCGTTACATTTAATCTTTGTGGTTACTTGGTTTGCTGGTTTGTTTTACATTGTAAGGCTATTTGTGTATCATGCCGAAGCCAAACAAAAACCACAACCCGAACAAGACATATTGATTAAACAATATCAATTAATGCAATATCGTTTATGGTACATTATAACTTGGCCAAGTGCTGTTTTAGCAAGTGTTTTTGCTTTTTGGATGTTGTTTTTTACGGAAGTTGGTAAAGTTTGGTTAGCCCAACCTTGGATGCACGTTAAATTAGCGTTTGTGTTTTTATTGTATTTGTATCATATAAAATGCCATCAAATATTTAAACAATTGCAAAATAATGAGGTAAAACACACTTCAAGTTTCTTTAGGATTTGGAACGAAGGCGCCACAATTATTCTATTTGCAGTAGTTTTTTTAGTAATTTTAAAAAATGCAATTAATTGGATTTTTGGCGTTGTAGGCATTATTGCTTTTTCAGTATTATTAATGTTAGGTTACAGATTATACAAAAAAATTCGAGAGAAAAACAACAGTTGATTTTCATCAAAAAACATGGATAGAATTTTAAACTTTAAGAACCTTTCCTTGCGTGTAAGAATATTTCTTTCCATGATATTCTTAACGTTAATTGCGTCTGTTCTTATTGCTGCGGTTTCTATTTATCAATTTAGAAAAGAAGCTCGTGAATATCATCAAGATCGTTTAGAACGAAAAGAAGCGGCTATTACCGAACATATTAATTATGTACTTCAAACGACTACTTATCCGCTAACAACTGAAAACATTCCTTTAATTTTTAAAGAGAAAATATTCGAATTATCAGACATTCATAGTATGGAAATCAATTTTTTTGATTTAAAAGGAAAACTTTTAATTTCTTCAAAAGCTATTTTCAAACTAGATAAAGACAAACCAAAAATAAATCCATCTACATTAAAAATTATTCAATCGTCATTAGACAAACGTTACATAGAATTTTCAAAAGTTGATGGTCAGTCGTTTCGATCTTCTTATTCGTATTTAAAGGATACTAAGTTTAAACCCATGGGAATTTTAAATTTACCTTATGAAGAAAACACCGAGTTTTATGATAATGAGGTTCAAAATTTCTTAATTCGATTTGGGCAAGTGTACGTTTTTATGTTCTTTATTTCTATTGTATTATCATATTTTTTATCGAGTTATATTACCAAATCTTTAAAAATTATTAGTGATAAACTTCAAGAGACAGAACTGTATCAACGAAATGAAAAAATTGTTATTGAAGATGGAAGTAAAGAAATTAATCTTTTAATTAATTCCTATAATAACATGGTGGATAAATTAGAAGAAAGCGCCACCATTTTAGCACAAAGTGAAAGAGAACAAGCATGGCGAGAAATGGCGAAACAAGTAGCACACGAAATTAAAAACCCACTAACTCCGATGCGATTAACGGTGCAGAGTTTTCAAAGAAAGTTTGATCCAAACGATCCTAATATTTCTAAAAAACTCGATGATTATACCAAAACTATTTTACAGCAAATAGATACCATGACTGCAGTTGCAGGAGCTTTTTCAAACTTTGCAGCTATGCCTGCGCAACAAAACGAAACGCTAAATGTAGTTCGTATTGTAAAAATGGCTTTGGAAATTTTTAATGAAGATTTTATTCAATTTTCAGCATTAGAAGACGAAATTATTGCCAAATTAGACAGAACGCAATTAATTAGAGTCATCACGAATTTGGTGAAGAATGCCATTCAAGCCATACCTGAAGAACAAGAAAACAAATTGGTTTTTGTTACGGTTTTTAGACAAGGTGAAGAAGTTAAAATTGCCGTAAAAGATAATGGAAAAGGAATTTCAGAAGAAAATCAGGAACGTGTTTTTGAGCCTAAATTCACTACAAAATCAAGTGGAATGGGACTCGGCTTAGCCATTATTAAAAATATCATAGAGAATTATAACGGAACGATTACCTTTGAAACGGAACCTAATGTAGGAACCGAATTTTTGGTTTCCTTCCCAATAAATAAATAATCAAATTAAGTAAAAATGGAAAATATCCTTATCGAAAAACAGGAAGCTATTGCAATTGTAACGATTAACAGACCAACAAAATTAAATGCTTTAAACAAAGCAACCATTCAAGAATTACACGACGGATTTAAATCGTTAAACAAAGATTCATCTGTAAAAGCGATAATAATAACGGGAAGTGGAGAAAAAGCATTTGTGGCAGGAGCTGATATTTCAGAATTTGCTCATTTTTCAGTTGAAGAAGGAGGAAAATTAGCTG
This sequence comes from Flavobacterium sp. UBA6203, assembly GCA_002421645.1. The sequence continues at coordinate 7,403 of DIST01000051.1, read as the reverse complement.
CTCAAGGGCAAGAATTATTATTTGATTTTGTTCAAAATTTAAGTACTCCAGTTATTGCTGCTGTAAATGGTTTTGCACTTGGTGGCGGATTAGAGTTGGCTATGTCATGTCATTTTAGAGTAGCATCTGATAATGCAAAAATGGGATTACCAGAAGTAACGTTAGGAGTTATTCCAGGTTACGGAGGAACACAACGTTTGACGCAATTAGTTGGAAAAGGGCGTGCTATGGAAATGATTATGACAGCTGGAATGATTGATGCCGAAACGGCTAAAAATTACGGCTTAGTAAACCATGTAGTTGCACAAGCTGAATTGTTAGAATTTGCAAAAGGTATTGCGTCTAAAATTACTAAAAACTCAAGTGTGGCTATTGCAAAAGCGATTCAAGCGGTTAATGCTAATTATACCGATGGTGTCAATGGCTACCAAGTAGAAATTGAAAATTTTGGAGCTTGTTTTGGTACAGAAGATTTTAAAGAAGGAACCACAGCGTTTTTAGAGAAAAGAAAAGCAGCGTTTCCAGGGAAATAATTTTAATAAAAAAGCTCGATAAAATCGAGCTTTTTTATTAAAATTAAATTTATTTTTTAACAACTATTTTTTTCGTTGTTTTTCCTAGATCGTTTTCAATGGTTAACAAATAAACACCTTCTGAAAGGTCTTCAATATTTAATACTTCCAAAATACTATTAGATTTTTTTTCTAATACTTGCCTTCCTTGAAAGTCGTTTACTTTGTACATAGTTGAGTTTGAATAAGACAATGATGATAAATCAATGTTAATAATTCCTTTTGCTGGATTTGGATACACCTTTACTTCAGACAAAGTATTATCTGATTTACTAAGCGGTTGCTCTAAGTTACATATTGACAAAGAAACACTATTAATAATACCACCATCTCCATTATATGCGTCTACAACGCGTAAAGTCCATATTCCATCNNAAGTTATTTAAGTTAGCCAAGTAATCGATAGGCTTAACATTGCCAATTATTGATGGGGCCGTAGCACCACAAGTAAAATTTGTACCAGCATCATCTAAAGTACAATTAATATCATCATTATCACCGCAAGGTTCATCAAACAACATTATTAAAGGACTTCCTATGGAAGAAGGGCCTTCTAAAAAATACTTCATATCCTGAATATATGTATGAGTCAAATTTAAGTTAACATTTATATCTCCTATTGTTAACCCTCCTGTTACTTCAATTGGAATTGTTGCAACACTGTTTGCTGTAGTTCCAATAATTGCATTTGAAAAATCCGTTGCAACAAATGTATTACCGCATGTTAAAATTCCTGTTTTAAAACTATTTACAAAAGCTAAATTTGTTGCACCGTCTCCACATCGGTTTGATGGAATTACTCTCCAATAATATGTTGTATTAGGAATTAATCCTGTTATCAAATAACCGAGCGCTGTTGTATTAACATTTGCAAAAAATGTAGAAAAATCTGATTGATTTGATAGCTGTAAATTATAGCTTTCAGCATTTAAGTCGGAATTCCAATTAAAAAACAAAGTTGTAGCAGTATTATTTTGTCCTGCTTCTGGAGATAATAAAACTGTTGGTTGAAAATTATTAGAGTAAACTCTAAGTTGTTTTGATCTTGTTTCAATCTCAGAACCATTATTCCCTGAAATCCCTACTGTATAAATTCCAGGCTGTACATTGGCTAATCCTGAAATTGTCATTATAACACTTCCATTTGTATTTAAAGAAGTTGGACTAAATGAAGCTACGGCTCCAAGAGGTAGCCCAACTGCTGAAAATGTGGTTGTCATTGATCCCGTTTGTTTGTATTCAAAATTGTAAACAGCATCTTGATTTGAGCATAAAGTTAAATCCTCGGATTTAGAAATTAATGAAAAATCGGAAGTAATGCCTGTAATAATTAAAGAATAATTTTGAGAGCCTGAAACTAAATTTCCTTTATGTGTTACTGAAATAACGTAATCACCTGCAGAAGGTGCGTCTATTTTAATAACTTCAATATTATCAACATTATTATCCCCATTTCTAACAGCTAATGCAGAAGGATTTGATTGTAATTTCCAAGGGTAAAAAGTTGTTCCGTCTTTTGTAATTCTTATATCTAAATCATTAACTAATACTGGAGTAATATCATTATCTCCCATAGTTCCGTTATTTGCAATTCCGGGTAAATCAGTCCAAGTTATGGATGCAATTAATGGGTTTGATGAACCTCCATTTGATTTAACAGTAATATTGAAGGTTTGCCCTTGCGTCAAATTTTCTTCTGAAATCCATGAAGTTAAACCATTTCCGGTAATTGTTTCTGCGGCTTTTTTTGCGTTTAATAAACCCCAACCCATCTTAGCGTCGGGACCTAAATTTCCAGCATCATCAGCAGTATGACACGCCAACCCTCTTAAAGTAGAGGATTTCATAAAACTATTTGTTAAATTTTTTTGATGTTGCTGCAATAATAATAAAGTTCCTGCAACATTAGGGCTAGCCATTGAGGTACCAGAAAATGATGCAGTTGCCGTGTTACTTGTGGAAATTGTAGATGTTAAACCTGTACCATTTCCTGTAATATCTGGTTTAATTCTTCTATCATCAGTAGGACCTTGACTACTTGACGTATTTATTGAAACACTAAATAAGCTACCATCCGTATTTATTACAGCATCATTTGCATTCGCTACGATTAGAGTATTTTTTGAGGTTTTATTTCCAGTTAATTTATCATAACCTACAGCAATTGGATTTGGATTATTATTATTAGTCCCATCATTTCCCGCAGACATTACAGGTAAATAATAGGGTGAAAGATATGTAATTTCATCCCAAGATCTTGCAGCATCTGTATATGCTCCTATATACCAAGCAGGCAATATGGATGTCCCAGATCCTATTGGAACCCCATAAGAATGATTTGAGATTAACATTCCACCCAAAACCTCAGATAAAGCTTCCGACTCATCATTGTCCCAATTAAATGTTCTTGCCGTTGCTAATGTTGCCATTCCTTTTACTCCAGCTGATGCAGTACTCCAGGGTAAAGCTAATATTGTACCTGTAACATGAGTGGCATGATCGCTATAAGATATTCCTGAAATATCATCAACAGTTGTCACTCTTCCTACAAAACCACTGTGAGTTCTTCTTACAGTACCTCCATCCCAAACACGAGCAATCATATCTTGACCATCTAAAGTTAACCCCATGCCGCCACCAGTGTTTAGAAAATTTGCTCTCGTGGATTTTGCTGCATTAACATTTGTAGTTGCATAATAAATAGGATATCCGTCAGGAGTAACGTTCATTAATTGTTTGAAACTGCCGTCATCTCCTTTAATAAAAATTGGCCAATTATTTTTGTTAGCCATTTCAACAGCCTTAGCCCTTTGTTTTTCTTCTAACTGGCGATAGTAAGATATCTTTTCCTGGATTTTTGCAAAATTGTAGTCTTTTGTTATTTTAGTGACATCTTCCTTCGTTTGTGAAAAAGATAAAACACAAAAAAAGACAATAAAATAAGTAAATAATTGTTGTTTTTTCATTTTTTTAGGCAAATTAGTTTCATTTAATAAAAAAAATATATAATTTTTTCATAATTTCAAAAAATGTTTTAAAATAAACGACTTGAATTCAATAAAAATAAATCTCTTAAAGTAAAATCATTAGAACTATGCTAGGGAAAAATTAAATTTTCTTTAAACACTTATAAATATTACATTTACGAAAAAATAGGTATTTATGGTTTTAAGCAGATTTTGGTTAGTGATATTTATATCATCTATCTTTTTTATTGTATTCGGATTGTTCTCTTCACAATATTATTCTATTGATTATGTTTTGAATGGAAAACAAGGCGAACCTCTTTTAATTGGTGAAAAATATTTAAAAGAAGTACCTCAATTTGTTCAAGATAGTGTCCAAAAAGCGGAAGACAAAACACTCATTATCAATAAAAATGAAAAGGATGCAGACACTACCTATATTTACAACAATCAAACTGTAAAAATCTACAGCGGAAAACAAAAAGCAGATGGTTTACTTCCTATGACCAAAAGCAGTTTATTTGATTTAATTCTGCCTTTGATTGCTTATTTATCCTTTTTCTGCGGAATAATGGAACTACTTATTATTTCAGGAGCATCGGAAAGATTGGCTAAGAAATTAAGTCCGTTGTTTGCGAAAGTTTTTCCTTCGATTCCTAAAAACCATGAATCAATTTCCTATATGACATTGAATTTTTCTGCCAACTTCTTAGGATTGGATTCAGCTGCAACTCCTTTTGGATTAAAAGCGATGCAAAGTTTACAAGAATTAAATCCTGATAAAGACAGAGCCAGTGATGCCCAAATCATGTTCATGTGTTTGCATGCTGCTGGTTTAACATTAATCCCAACATCGATTATTGGTTATCGAGCTGCTGAACATGCTGCAAATCCAGCAGATGTAATGTTGCCTTGTATTATTACTTCTTTTGTTGGAACTATTGCCGCTTTTATTTTAGTGGGAATCAAACAAAAAGTAAACTTCAAAAGCGCTTCTTTATTAGCGGCTTTAATGGGAGTTATCGGAGCGATTGTGGGATTATTATTCTACGTAAACAGTTTAGATTTAATTGGAAAAAATTACTTTACTTCTAACCTTTCAGGATTGTTGTTAATCTTGATTATCGGTGGAACTTTGATATTTTCCTTCATTCAAGAAAAGAAATTCGTAGAACAAAAAACAACGATTTTCGACACTTTTGTAGCGGGAGCCAATAACGGATTAAAAACCGGAGTGACTATTTTCCCTTATGTAATGGGAATGTTAGTGGCGATTTCATTATTCAGAAATAGTGGTTTGTTTGAAATTATAGCCAACGGGATTTCCTTTTTATTTGCTCATCTTGGCGTAGCTAAAGAAATCACCGATTCACTTCCTGTAGCAATGTTGCGACCTTTTAGCTCTGGTGGTTCAAGAGGATTTATGATTGATGCGATGAAACAATTTGGACCAGATTCCTTAACGGGAAGACTAAGTTGTATTTTCCAATGTAGTGCCGAAACGACTTTCTATGTAATTGCGGTTTATTTTGGAAGTATCAACGTGAAAAACACCCGTTATACTTTAGGAATGATGCTTTTAGTAGATTTAATTTGTGTGATAACGGCGATTTTTGTGGCGAGTTGGTTTTTTTAACGAATTAAATTCCTGCAAGGTTTCCAAAACCTTGTAGGTATCAATAATGCACACCATGAAATTAGAAGTTTTAGAAAAAGACAAAGTTTATCATATTTATAATCGAGGTATAAATAGTGAAGTCATATTTAATTCTGATGAAAACAAGCGATATTTTTTAAAATTATATTCAAAATATTTGGAAAATAAAGCCGAAACTTTCGCTTATTGTTTAATGGATAATCATTTTCATTTTATTATTCAAATTGTTAATGAAAATGAAATTACTCAAGCACTTTCAAATCTTTTTAATTCATATGCAAAAGCCTTCAACAAACAAAACAACAGAACAGGAAGTTTATTTGAAAAACACTTCAAAAGAATAAAAATTGAAAATGAAGCATATTTGACAAACTTAATTCAATATGTTCATTTAAATCCAAAGCATCATTTAGATATTGATTATAAAAGATTTTCGTTTTCATCTTATCAATCTTTAATTTCAGACAAACCAACCAAATTAATTAGAGAAAAAGTAATTCAGTTGTTTGATTCTAAAGAAAACTTTATTTATTGTCATGATTTTAAAAATGAAATTTTAACTGAAAAACAAATGCTTGAATAAAAAAACCTACAAGGTTTTAAAAACCTTGCAGGTTAAAATAACAAAAATCCGTAACTTTACCTTTCAAAACATACACAAAATGGACTTTTTATATCAAGACCCGTATCCTATTTTAAAAGACGATACACACTACAAAAAAATAACTTCCGATTACGTAAAAGTAGAACAACTTGGCGATAGAGAAATCTTAGTGGTGGACCCAAAAGGATTAGAATTGTTAGCGCAAGAAGCTATGAATGACGTTTCTTTTATGTTACGTTCATCGCATTTACAAAAACTTAGAAACATTATCGAAGACCCTGAAGCAACTGACAATGATCGTTTTGTGGCTTATAATTTATTGCAAAACGCTGCTGTAGCCGTTCAAGGGCAACTACCTTCTTGCCAAGATACCGGAACCGCTATCGTAATGGCAAAAAAAGGTGAAAACGTTTACACCGGTGTTGATGATGGCGAATGGTTGTCAAAAGGAATTTTCAACACGTACCAAAATAAAAATCTTCGTTACTCGCAAATTGTTCCGATTTCGATGTTTGAAGAAAAAAACTCAGGTTCTAACTTACCAGCACAAATTGATATTTATGCAAAAAAAGGAAGTTCGTATGAGTTCTTATTTTTAGCTAAAGGTGGTGGTTCAGCTAACAAAACGTTCTTATATCAAAAAACAAAATCGCTTTTGAATGAAAAATCGTTAGATGAATTCATTCGTGAGCGTATTATGGATTTAGGAACTGCGGCTTGTCCTCCGTATCACTTGGCTATTGTAATTGGTGGAACTTCAGCAGAAGCTAATTTAGCAGCCGTAAAAAAAGCATCTGCAGGTTATTATGACAATCTTCCAACTTCTGGAAACATGTCAGGTCAAGCTTTTCGCGATTTAGAATGGGAAAAACGTGTTCAAGAAATATGTCAAGAAAGTGCTATTGGAGCGCAATTTGGTGGAAAATATTTAACGCATGATGTTCGTGTGATTCGTTTGCCACGTCACGCGGCTTCTTGTCCGGTGGGAATGGGAGTTTCTTGTTCTGCAGATAGAAACATCAAAGGAAAAATTACGAAAGAGGGTGTTTTTTTAGAACAATTGGAAATCAATCCAGCGCAATTTTTGCCTGAAACAGCACCCCATTTAGAGCCTGCGGTAGAAATTGATTTGAACCAACCAATGAAAGAAGTTTTAGCAGAATTATCAAAATACCCAATCAAAACGCGTTTGAAATTAAACGGAACGTTGATTGTAGCCCGTGATATTGCGCATGCCAAAATTAAAGAATTATTGGATGCTGGTAAACCAATGCCAGAGTATTTCAAAAATCACCCAGTATACTATGCTGGTCCAGCTAAAACTCCAGACGGAATGCCTTCAGGAAGTTTTGGACCAACAACCGCAGGAAGAATGGACGTTTATGTAGACGAATTCCAAGCGGCTGGTGGAAGCATGATTATGTTAGCCAAAGGAAACCGAAGCAAAGACGTCATGAACGCTTGTAAAAAACATGGCGGATTTTATTTAGGTTCTATTGGTGGTCCTGCTGCGATTTTAGCGAAAGAAAACATCTTATCGGTTGAAGTAGTGGATTTCCCAGAGTTAGGAATGGAAGCGGTAAGAAAAATTGAAGTAAAAGATT
>DIST01000028.1 GCA_002421645.1 Flavobacterium sp. UBA6203 | reverse complement strand
CGGAATTACAACTAAAAGGAAATGCCACACAAACCGAGTATAACGCTTTTTATGGTGAAGACAAAACACCTGATTATGCAATTGTAAATGCTAATTTAGGTTATAAATTCACTTTTGAGAAATCAAAAATGATGCTAAATACAGGTGTTGAAAACATGTTAGATGCCAATTATACTACATACACCGATTGGAAAAATCTTCCAAGAATGGGACGAAATATCTTTGTTAATTTGATGTTTCAGTTTTAAAAATACTACAAATTAGAAGAATTGGTTTTATAGCGATTTCAAGAAAGTTTCTCCTGATTTAATTCCTAAAGCTAATTCTTCTAAATTCGTGGTTTCTAGCATATGCGCTAATTCATCACGAATACTTTTAAATTTATCATGAACCGGACAAGGATGTGTCTCTGAGCAATGAGATAAACCTAATCCACAACCATGAAAAACGGCATCGCCATCAATAGCATCAACAATTTCAACTAAGAAAGTTTTTTTAATTCTCTTTTTCGGAATATAAAATCCACCATTTACCCCTTTTACCGATTCGATAATTCCAGCTTTTACTAGTATTTGTAAAATTTTAGCTGTAAACGCTTGTGGCGAATCGATTTCTTTGGCGATATCAACAAAACCTACCTTTTTTTCTTCTAAGGAATGTTTGGCAATAAATATGGTAGCTTTTATAGCATAATTGCATGATTTTGAAAACATAAGCAATGATAAATTTGAAAGAATTAAAGGCCAAATATACAATGGAATTATGATATTTCACCTGATTTTTATCATCGTATTTTTAGGATAAATTTATTCCTTAATCTTCAATTCATTTTTCTTCCAAGATTGAATAAACAGATATATGAAAAAACTCGCCATACTGAACATTAAAATCGTTCCTAAAATGATGAAAAGTAAAACCCAATTTCCACTAGAACTACTCATTTTACTGAAGCTTTCCGAAGTCAATCCAGCTTGCCAAATCGCACGTTGAATGCCCATCCCAATTAAGGAAATTAGAAAAAGTAATAAGGTAACTTGGACTATCCAAAACGCAATGCTACCATACAATCGCCATTTTGCTGAATTAAAAGTCGGTTTAATAAAGTAAAATACACCTGCTAAAATAATCATCGTGTTAATCCCAATGGTAGTTCCCATAGCATGCGCCACCGTTATATGCGTTCCGTGCGTGTATAAGTTGATGGCTGGAATCGACATAAATAGTGCGAGTGTTAAGTTTATCGTTACCCAATAATCAGAAGCCATTAAAAAGCGATATGGGAAAAAGTAATAAAATTGTTTGTTTTCTTTGATTTGTTGGCTCCATTTGTAAAAAATACGGATCAAAATAATCCATTCGGTCATGCTCACTGCGTAGGCAATGTAATGAATGTATTTTTCGGTTGGAAGCAAGTAAATATGGTGTCCCCAATTGAACATCAAATTAAACATTCCCAGAAAATACATGGCAAATGATAGTTTTTGATAGGACGATTTTTCATCGCCACTAATTTTTTCCATCAAATAAAAAGCAACGCCATAAATAATTTGATTAATAGCGCCTACGAGCGAACCATTTACTTTCCACTGAATCGTCATATCGGCAATGAAATGTTCTCTAAAATAAGGGAAAATCCACAAATAATTTTCAATAAAGGTGAAAATAAAGAAGATGATTCCAGTGAGCCACATCCAATAATAAACTGGCCATTTGACTGCAAATCCAATTTGATGCAAATAGAAAATCAAGAAAACTATAAAGGAAATAAATAGAGGTAAAGCCCAAACGGGATTGAATTCCCAGTATTCTCTTCCTCCAAAATCACCAGTGAAATAACTATAGAAAATACCAATTAAAGCCGTTATCCAAAGGGCAAAATGTAAGTATTGTAAAAATGTACCAAAACGTGTGGTTTTCATTTTTGCAATAATCAGTGTTACAAAACCTAATCCAGCAGTTATAATCCCTAAATATGCACTACTCACATGAAGTGGACGAAGCGATAAAAATCCCATAACGCCCGATTTTGGTTGGGTAATGCGATAACTTTCTGAAGCTAAATGTCCAAAAAACAAACCTAAAACAAACAATACAAGAGCTACTCTGATGAGCCAAATTCCAAAATTCTTCATTTCTTTTCTAAACTAAAAGTTCCTATTATTTCAGGTTGGTAATCTTGCGGATTCGATGTTCCAGTGGCATCTACATTTTTTAAAAAGTGTAAAAGCGCTTTCATTTCGTCATCCGAAATTTTAAAAGCAGGCATTTGTCTTACTCCCGATTTTATAATGCCTTTGATATACGCTTCATTGTTGGCAGTTCTGGAATACACATTCGTTAAATCTGGACCCAAATAACCGCCTAAGCCATACAATTGATGACACGTATGGCAGTTGTGTTTCTGCCAAACCAATCGACCTTCGGCAACTAAATGAAGTTCTTTTTCAGAATAGGGCGTTGGGCTAAAAAGCGGAATGGCATAAATCCAAATGCTAAACGCTAGAAAACAAACGAAAAGCACCAAAAAAATACGTTTTGGATGGGCAAATAGATTCAGCATTACGAAATAGTTTTTTCTTTTTTAACCGATTTTACACGGTATCTTTTGGGTAAACAATCTTTTAAAATGATTTCCGCAGTTTGAATTAAGTTATAAGTTTCGCATAAAAACGGATGCGAATCATAATTTTTGAACTTCATTTTGAAGCGTTTGCTCATCTCGGTGACCATTTCATATACTTTTTCGGTATTTTTTCCAGAAGTGTACAAAGCATCGTATTTCATGAAATGTTGCAGTTGGTTTTTGAATTGCAAAATTTGGTCGTGATGAATGTTTTTATAACGAATTGGCGTAATTTCAGACTTATTCAATTTAATCGCATCTATTGATGAAATTAGATGATTTGCTAAATCATGCGCATAAACAATCGCTTCTAATAATGAATTCGAAGCCAATCGATTAGCGCCATGAAGTCCGGTGTGCGAACATTCTCCTATAGCGAACAATTGTTTGATAGAAGTAGCACCCATTTCATCCACGACAATTCCACCACATTGATAATGCGCAGCTGGAGTTATCGGAATTAAATCTTTCGAAACATCAATTCCATTTTCAAAGCAATAATTATAAACTTTTGGGAATTTTGTTTTAAATGTGTCTATCGGTAAATGTCTTACATCCAACCAAACGTGTTGCGAATGTTCTTTTTTCATTTGATCCGAAATGGCTTTCGAAACGATATCTCGAGTTGCTAATTCACCATCAGGATGGTATTGAAAAACAAAACGTTCCATTTTTTGATTCAAAATATGAGCTCCAAAACCTCTAATCGCTTCAGTAATTAAGAAAGCCTGACTTTTATTAGGTTCGTAAAGTGCTGTGGGATGAAATTGAATGTATTTCATTTTTTCCAATTTTGCTCCCGCTCGATACGCCATTGCCACACCATCACCTGTAGAAACAAACGGATTTGAAGTCACACCAAACACTTGTCCCGAACCACCAGTTGCTAAAACAGTTGCTTTTGCTACAATGGATGTCACTTCACTTTTTTCATCAAATCCGATAATTCCGATGCATTTTTGATTGTCTAGCAAAATATCCGTGGCAAAAAAGGAAGTTTTGATGGTAACATTCGGTAAATTCTGAACGACTTGAATCAACTTGTTTTCAATTTCTAATCCTGTTTTGTCTTTGTGGTGTACAATTCGATTTTGGGAATGACCGCCTTCTAATCCTAAATCTAAATCACCTGAATTATTCTTGTCTAATTCCACGCCCCATTGAATCAATTCTTGTAATCTTGCAGGAGCTTCTGTAATTACGTGTTCGACTACTTTTTTATCGCAAATGCCTTTTCCAGCAAGTAAAGTGTCTTGTATATGTTGTTGGTAACTGTCTTTGATAAAATCGTGTACTACGGCAATTCCGCCTTGAGCGTAATAGGTATTACATTCATCAATGGAAGTTTTGCTAAGTAAGGTAATTTGTAAGTTCGGATTTTGCTCGCTGAGATATTTTGCTAGAGATAATCCCGCTAATCCTGTGCCTACTATGAGTATATCGGTTTCTAAATTTTGCATGATGTTTTAGTTTAGCGCTAACATTCTTTGAATTGGAAGTAAAGCTTTTTCGATGATTTCGTTGTCCAAATGCACTTCCGGACTTTCATCTAATAAACATTGATAGAGTTTTTCTAAAGTGTTGACTTTCATAAACGCACACTCGCTGCATGCACAAGTATTGTCTTCTTTTGAAGGCGCTGGAATTAATGTTTTGGTTGGATTATCCAATTGCATTTGGTGTAAAATTCCGGCTTCTGTAGCTACGATGAAAGTGTCGTTTGGACTTTTTTTTACATGATTCAACATGCCTGAAGTCGAACCAATGTAATGTGCTACTTTTAAAATATGTGTTTCCGATTCAGGATGCGCGATGATGGTAGCGGTTGGATGTTTTTTATATAAATCGATTAATTTTTCTAGTGAAAATGCCTCGTGAACAATGCAAGAACCTTCCCATAAAACCATATCACGACCAGTTTCAGCAATTAAATATTTGCCTAGATTTTTATCAGGAGCAAACACAATAGGTTGGTCTTCTGGAATAGATGCAATTACTTTTTTAGCATTGGAAGAAGTACAAACAATGTCGGTTAAGGTTTTAACTTCGGCTGTACAATTGATGTAAGTAACAATCGAATGATTCGGATATTTTTCTAAGAAATTCTTGAATTCATCTGGCGGACAACCATCGGCAAGGGAACAACCTGCTTTTACATCGGGAACGATTACTTTTTTATTTGGATTGACAATTTTAGCCGTTTCTGCCATGAAATAAACGCCAGCAAAAACGATAATATCGGCATCAACTTGCGATGCTTTTCTCGATAATTCTAAACTATCACCCACAAAATCAGCAATTTCTTGAATAGCTTCTTCTTGATAATAATGCGCCAGAATTACCGCATTTTTTCTTTTTTTCAATTCAAGAATTTTCTCTTTTAAATCCGATGTTGTTTTCATTAGAGGATGTTTTTATCTTTTATTTAATTAAATTTTTTAAAGCTTAAGGAAAGTCTCTCCAGTATTGAATTCACTAATTAAATCCAAAAGAGAGGTTTCTTTCAGCGTTTTCTTTAAATTTTCACGTAATGGCTTGTATTTATGATGAAAAGGACACGGTTGTTTGTCGGAACAATCATGAAGTCCTAAACTGCATCGGTCAAATAAGTCATTTCCGTCAATAGCTTTTACGAGTTGTTCTAATTTGATGTGTTTCAATTGTACCTTTTCGATTTCAAATCCACCGCCATTTCCTTTAATCGATTTTATGATGTCGGCTTTTACCAAACGTTGTAAAATCTTAGCTGTAAAAGGTTCTGGTGATTCAATTTTTCTGGCAATGTCTCGAATACCGCAACGCTTACCCGCAGATGATTCTGAGGCAATGTAAATGGTAGCTCGTATGGCATATTCACAGGTTTTTGAAAACATAGATAAAATTTACACAAAGTTAGGCATTTTAAATCATCGAAATATGATTTTAGTCATATTCTGATGGATATCCTTTTCCGAAATGGATTGCGAATCGGGTAGTGGTGCAATAGTGTTTTGATAGTTTCTAAAATTTTGAATGAAATAGTTTTTGTCGTAACCTAATCCCAATAAAACGTCTTGCATTGCAGCAATATCCTCTGGATTCAATAAAGAGGAATGATAAGTAGTTCGGACTTCAAACGGAATGGAACTCGCTTGAAGCAATTCAAAACAACTTAGAAATTGAGCATAAAAATCAGCTTTTGTAATTGCGAAGAATTTTTCTTTCGGACCTTTAAAATCCAAAGCTACATAATCAATGAGCTGTTCTTCTATTAGTTTTTTGAGTACTTTGGGCTGACTTCCATTCGTATCTACTTTGATTAAAAATCCTAAACTTTTTACTAATTTTATAAATGGGATAATGTCTTTATGTATCAAGCATTCGCCACCGCTAAAAACTACGGCATCCAACAAATTTCTTCTCGATTTTAAAAACGAAATGATTTCGGAAAAGTAAAAAGAGCCTTTTCCGAAAACTATTTCGGGATTGTAACAATAATCACATTTCATATTACACCCTGCAAACCATAAGATACAAGCCGATTTATCGGGATAATCTAACAGTGTGAAGGGTGTAAAGCTATGAATGGCTTTTTTGTTTAGAAAATCAAGATTTACATTCTCTAAAGTGGGTTCGTTGTTTGTGTTCACCTTTTTTTCCAATATTAAAACTTTCTACGGGTCTGTGATAGCCCATTACTCGTGTATAAACCAAACATTTGGTTCTTTTTTCATTGTGTTGAAGCAGAGCTTCAGTGGTTTGTGTTTGCATAAGAGGTTGTATTTAAGGTTGCTAATAATTCTTCATCACATTTTGGACAATATTCGTGTTCGCCATTCAAATAACCGTGTTTCGGACAAACGCTGAAAACTGGAGTCACCGTGATGTAAGGCAATTTGAAATTCGTAATTACTTTTTTAACGAAATTACGACACGATTCTACCGAACTCAATTTTTCGTTCATATATAAGTGTAAAACCGTTCCTCCAGTGTATTGACATTGTAAATTGTCTTGTAACAACAAAGCTTCAAACGGATCTTCGGTGAAATCAACAGGTAATTGTGAACTATTCGTATAATAAATGTTTTCGCCTTCACCTGCTTGAATAATATCGTAATAACGTTTTTTATCTTCTTTAGCAAAACGATATGTTGTGCCTTCAGCTGGTGTAGCTTCTAAGTTGTATAAATTACCTGTTTCTTCTTGATAAGCTCTCATTTTGTTTCGGATGTGTTCCAAAATTTCGGTTGCGAATGCCATTCCGTAATCCGAAACGATATCTTCTCTTCCGTCGGTGAAGTTTTGAATCATTTCGTTAATTCCGTTCACACCAATTGTAGAGAAGTGATTTCTGAAATGAGGCAAATAACGTTTGGTATAAGGAAACAAACCTCTATCATACATTTCCTGAATGAAAACGCGTTTTTTTTCTAAGGTTGCTTTTGAAATTTCTAACAAACGATCTAAATCGGAATATAATTTCGCTTTATTGCCTTTTTTCAAATAACCCAATCGCGCCATATTGATGGTTACGACACCTATGCTTCCCGTCATTTCCGCACTTCCGAATAAGCCGTTTCCTCTTTTTAATAATTCGCGTAAATCGAGTTGTAAACGACAGCACATGCTTCGTACGGCATTGGGTTTGTAGGCATTTGGATTTTCAACTTTATTGCCGTTTTCATCATACGTATATTGACTACCAATGAAATTTTGGAAGTAAGACGAACCAATTTTCGCGGTATTTTCAAAAAGAATATCGGTGTTTTCTCCGTACCAATCAAACTCTTCGGTAATATTAACTGTTGGGATAGGGAAGGTGAACGGTTGTCCATGCGCATCGCCTTCGGTCATAACGGTGTAATATGCTTTGTTGATGAGATTCATTTCTTTTTGGAAATGTTCGTAACGCATTTCGGTAATGTCTGAAACGCCTCTTTCTTGTGCTCTTTTTATAAAATCTTCAGAAGTAATTCCCTTGAAAAGATGTTGTTCGTTTCGTGTTGGTATTTGCTCTTTTAAGTCGTCTGGAACCACCCAATCCAAAGTAATATTCGTAAACGGCGATTGTCCCCATCGCGCTGGAACATTCAAATTGTAAACAAAACTTCGAATCGCTTTTAAAACATCATCGTACGATAAATTATCCTTGAAAACATAAGGAGCTAAATAGGTGTCAAACGAACTAAACGCTTGAGCACCTGCCCATTCGCTTTGTAAAATTCCAAGGAAATTCGCCATTTGTCCTAATGCTTCTCTAAAATGATTAGGAGGACGACTTTCCACTCGACCACGAACGCCATTAAAACCTTCATTTAATAAAACACGTAAACTCCAACCTGCACAATAACCCGTTAAGCAATCTAAGTCGTGAATGTGAATATCGCCATTACGGTGCGCATAGCCTTCTTCTTTCGAATAGACTTTGTCTAACCAATAATTTGCAATGATTTTCCCAGCTACATTATTAACTAAGCCAGCATTCGAATACGAAGTATTAGCATTTGCATTGATGCGCCAATCGGTTTGGTTGGTGTATTCTTCTATGGTTTGCGTGCTGTCGACATAAGTGGTATCGTCATTTAATCCTAAAACGTGTTCGCGCTGCAGTTTTCGGGTGTGACGGAACAACATGAAAGAGCGCATCACTTCATAATGACCGTATTCGTAAAGCGTTTTTTCGATTTTATCTTGAATATCTTCTACTGCCCAAGTATCTTGATGTGATAACAATTGAAAAACGGTTTCAATTACTTTTGTATTTAAAGTTTCGCTTACACTAGCAAAAGCTTTTGTAATGGCTTCTTCTATTTTGAAAGGTTCAAATGGTAAATACGTGCCATTTCGTTTTATTACAAATTTGTCCATACTGTAGAGTTTTAATTGTGCTATGGAACAAAATTAGATATTAAAAAGACTTTTTAGTCTTGTTTGAAAAAATAGTAATCAACAATTTATAATATTTTTATGTTAATAAGTATTTGTTTTAAAAATTTGATAGTATTTTAATATGTAAGCTTTTAATAAAGTAATAAAAATATTAGTTTCTTCTTGTATTGTATAGTTTTTTATCTATATTTGCAACGTAATAAAAGTAAACGATTCCGTAAACGTTTTTACTTTTTAAGCTGGTAAATAAAAAATTAGGTTATTGATTTTTAGGGTTTTAATTTTTAATCAAAATGAGTTTTTAAACTCATAACCCGAAGGTCACAGGTTCGAGTCCTGTTCCCGCTACTAGAAGCCCAGCAAAATGCTGGGCTTTTTTATTTATAGAAACTATGAATCCAAAAAAAATTGCCGAGTACAGAAAATTACTCAATGTTACTAAAACAGCTACGCTGAAAGAATTGAAAACCATTTACAGAAATAGTATGAAGGAAGATCATCCTGATACTATTGCTGATCCAGTGGAGCGTTTAGCTGCTGAGGAAAGAAGTAAAAATATTATCGAGGCTTATCATTTTTTGGTTAGTATTGCTCCTGAAACTCAAGAAAAAAATAAAGAAGTTTATCAAAGAATTACTTCGACTGTAAATATTCAAGATTTTTATATGGATAATGGCGTGTTGTACATTTCGTTTTTAGATGGGAGTAACTACGAATATTTCAGTGTACCTAAAGTAACTTACATTAAAATGGTAAATGCTGAGTCTCCTAGTCGTTTTGCAAGAAGACATATTTACAATGAGTTTTTATATAGAAGTGCTAGCAAAATTGTAGCAAACGAATAAAATCTTTTTGTAACTTTATACCATGAAAATTGGTTTAAAATTACTATTCTTCTTCATTATCCTTATTACTTTTTCTTGTTCTAACGAAGAAGCTTCAAATAATACAGATGAATTTATCAAGGCAGCAGATATATCCATGTTGCCTTTGATAGAATCTGAAGGGACAATTTATTACAATGACAATAGCATTGCCGAAGATGCTCTGCTAACCCTTAAAAATGCAGGTTGCAATTCGATTCGAATTCGACTTTGGCATACACCAACGGTAAATCAATCTGGTTTTAATGAAGTGAAAGCTTTTGCGCAACGTGTTAAAAATCTAGGTATGAAAGTTTGGTTAAGTGTTCATTATTCAGATACTTGGGCAGATCCGGGAAATCAAGAAAAGCCAGCAGTCTGGAATGGATTGACTTTTTCGCAATTGAAAGTACAAGTAGAAAATTATACCGCCACTATTGTAAATGAAATTCAACCCGATATTTTTCAAATTGGAAATGAAATCAACAATGGTTTTATTTTTCCTGATGGGAATTTGACGACTAACGAAACACAATTTGTATCATTACTAGCAAGTGCAAGTAATGTAATTAGAGCCAATAGACCTGAAACTAAAATTATGTTGCATTATGCGGGAATTGAAGGTGCATCTTGGTTTTTTTCTAAAACAACTACAATTGATTACGATTATATAGGATTGTCATATTATCCAATTTGG
This sequence comes from Flavobacterium sp. UBA6203, assembly GCA_002421645.1. The sequence goes on along the minus strand of DIST01000028.1, from coordinate 15,132 downwards.
CATGGAACAAATTTGAGTGCCTTACAACAAACCATGTCTTCACTCGCTCAAACATATGACAAAAAAGTTCTAATTGCAGAAACGTCTTATCCATTTACTTTGAATTGGAATGACTGGACAAATAATGTTATCGGCTTGCCTAATCAAATTCACCCTAGTTATTCACCCTCTCCAGAAGGACAAAAAGCATTCTTAGAACAAATTAAGAATACTGTAAAAAGTATACCAAACGGACAAGGATTTTGTTATTGGGGAGCAGAATGGATTGCTTTTAGAGGGACAACTGCAACGAATGGTTCTTCATGGGAAAATCAAGCACTTTGGGATTTTAATCGCAAGGCATTACCGGCAATGTCGATATTTAATTAAATTTTCTTATTTTTGATATACTAACCAATAAACTATATTAGTATGGAAATGAATTATTTAGCTATATTAGTAGCAGCACTCTCAAGTTTTGTTGTTGGATTTATTTGGTACAATCCTAAAGTTTTCGGAACGATTTGGATGAATGAAACTGGAATGACAGAAGAAAAAGCTCAAAAAGGAAACATGGCAAAAATCTTCGGATTAACATTTGTTTTTGCTTTTATGTTGGCTTTCATGATGCCTACATTAGTGATTCATCAAATTGGAGCCTTACAATTAGCAGGTGGAAATGAAAAAGATGAGGCTTTTTTAGCTTACATGCAAGTTCATGGGCATATGTTTAGAACTTTTGGACATGGTGCATTACATGGTTTGTTTGCTGCTTTGTTTATTGTAGTGCCTACTGTAGCAATCAATTCTTTATTTGAACAAAAAACATTCAAATATGCAGCTGTAACTTCTGGTTATTGGATTGTTGTAATGACATTGATGGGTGCTATTATCTGTGGCTGGAAATAATTTAACATTTATTTATAAAGGAATCGCTCTACATTTGTGGGGCGATTTTATTTTACCTTGGACAAAATTTCATTTAAAATATACAATTCGGTTAAAGATTTACCAACGCTTTGGGACGTAGTAGCTCAGAGTAATGTATTTCTTCAAACTCCTTATCTATCTGTATTGGAACGTTCAGCTCCAGTAAATATGGAGTGCTTTTATATTGGTATTTTTGAAAATTCAGAATTAATTGGCGTTTCTTTGGCGCAATATTTAGATTTGAATAAATTAGAATCCTTTGGAGAACGTGATAAATGTTTTAAGACATTAATTAGAAATTTTATCTTCAAAAACTTTGCATCTCATACTTTGTTTTTAGGCAATAACATGATTACAGGTCAAAATGGTTATGTTTTTTCAAAAGATATCCATTTTAATCACATAAGTGAAATTCTTTTGCAAAGTGCTGATGAAATAACATTGTATTTTAAGAAAAAAGGAATAAATATTCACTTAGTTTCTTTCAAAGATTTTTATGATCATTGTTCGGTTGAATTGAAGAAGTATCGTTTTTCTAACGTATACGAATTTAATACGCAACCCAACATGATTTTTTATTTAGATGAAAAATGGAAATCAATAGATGATTATGTTGCGGCTCTTTCAAAAAAATACCGTGACCAATTTAAAAGAGCCCGTAAAAAATTCGATGGAATTCTAGTGAAGAATCTGTCCTATGAAGAAGTACTTCAAAATGAAGAACAGGTATACGAATTGTATCATTATGTAGCCAAAAATGCTCCTTTTAATACGTTTTTCTTGTCCAAAAATCACTTTTCAACTCTAAAAGGGCAATGCGGGAATCGATTTCAGATTTTTGGTTATTTTTTGAATGATGAATTGGTTGGATTTCACACGTTGTTACTAAATGATAAAACTCTTGAAACCTATTTCTTAGGATATAACGAACATATTCAGAAAGAAAATATGTTGTACTTAAATATGTTGTATAATATGACCGAATATGGGATAGAACATAGTTTCAAGCGAATTATTTTTGGTAGAACAGCTCTTGAAATTAAAAGTTCTATCGGTGCAACACCAGTTGAAATGTCAGGTTTCATTTATCATAACAATAAATTGATTAATAAATTTATTGGTAGAATCTTTAAAAATTTGGAGCCAGAACTACATTGGCAGCAAAGACATCCTTTTAAGTGATTTATACGATTTTTTACGTATTGCTTTTAAATGATTATTAAGTCAATTTTGTAATTAATTTAATAATTTATGAATACTGATTTAATAGTTTTAGCAATAAGTACTTTATTATTAATCGTTTTATTAATGCTTTATTTTCAAAGAAGAGCAGTTATAATTCATAAAGAAAAGATGAGTCATCTAAAATATGTTATTGAATTAATGTTGATAAAACAGCAGAACTTAAATCAAAAAATAACTATTATTTCTGAACATCAAAATAAATACAAATCAGATGTAAAAAAATTAAGTGATGAAATAATTTTGTTACAAAAAGAATTATTTAAATTATTATCTATCAAATAATTCGTTAATTTTATAAATCATATTTCCCTAAAATAAATGAAAAAAATACTTTTCTTTTTGTTACTAAATTGCTATTTTGTTTATGCGCAAGATTTGCAACAACATATCGCAACGTTAAAAAAAGAATTAAAATCAAAACCTAATCTAGAAAGAACTACCCAAATATATTCTGATTTAACTTGGGATTATATCGATGTTTCTCTTGACTCTGCTTTAGTTTATGGAGAAAAAGCATTATTGTTCTCCCAGAAAACGAAAAAACATCAACTGATTTCTCAATGTTATTCTAATTTAGGAGGTGTTTATTTGCGCAAAGAGAACTTCAAAAAATCAGAAGAAAATTATCAAAAAGCAATCCAAATTAGATCTGCTAATAAAGATTTTGAAGGCGTTGCTAAAGCAAAAATTAATATCGGAAATGTATTGGCAAGCAAGCAAGATTATGTGCCGGCTACCAAATATTTTATAGAAGCAATTCAATATTTTGATGGCAAAAACGATACAATTGTAAGCTTGACAAAAGGGAATCTAGGTTTGATTTTCTATGAAATGAAGAACTTTCCAAAAGCCATCGAATATTTGGAAGAATCAACCGATTTTTTGAAAAAGAATAATATGCAACAAGGTTTGTGTCACACTTATCTTTCTCTTGGCGATGTGTATTTGGATAAAAAAGACACTTTAAAAGGCTTGAATTCATACAAAACAAGTCTTGAATATTGTAAATCGTGCAAAGATAATCTAGGAATTTCAACTTTAAATCAGCGAATTGGTGCTGTTCATTCCGCAAAAGGAAATTCGGAAAGCGCTAAAAAGTATTACCAAATTTCAGAGAAACTTTTAAAAGAATTAAATTCTGAAATTGAGCAAACGAATGTGATGTTATCAAAATCAGAAGATTTCATTCAACAAAAAAAATATCGCGAAGCATACGAACTGTTGTTGCAAGTTAAAAAGATTCACAAAGAATACGAGTCTGACCGATATTTATTAGAAACCTACAAAAAATTAACGCTTGTTTGTTTGTATCAAGAAATGAAAGACAGCAGTGCTTTTTATTTTAATCAATACACCAATTTGAAAGATGATAAATTGAAATCATCTGTCTTAGAACAAACAGCAGAATTAGAAACCAAATACCAAACCGCCGAAAAAGAAAAGCAACTGTTACAAAAAGAAGCAGAAGCTAAAAAGAAAACCACAACCATTATTATTCTTTCGCTATTAGCCTTTTTTATTGCGATTGTTGGATTTTTAATTTACCGCCAACAACGTTTGAAAAATGTACAGCAAAAGCAAGAATTTGAATTGCAATCGGCTATTGCCCAAATCGAAAATCAAAATAAATTACATGAACAACGTTTGGCGATTTCTAGAGATTTACATGATAATATTGGAGCGCAATTAACGTTTATTATTTCTTCGGTAGAAAATTTGAAATTCGGATTTCCAACGATGGAGAATTCAATTAAAAATCACTTGACCAAGATTAGTGATTTTACGAAAACTACTATTGTAGAACTTCGCGACACCATTTGGGCGATGAATGCTAGCGAATTTACGTTTGAGGATTTAAGTTCTAGAATTTATAACTTTATAGAAAAAGCACAATCGGCTAAAGAAAATACAAAGTTTAATTTTTTGGTTAATGATAGCTTGAAAAACAGCAAATTTTCCTCTTTAGAAGGTGTTAATTTGTATAGAACGATTCAAGAAGCTGTGAATAACGCTATTAAATATGCTGATGCAACCGAAGTGTCGGTTCAAGTAAAACCAAATGAAAATGGAATTACAATTGAAATTTCAGATAACGGAAAAGGTTTTGATATCGATACAATCGATTTAGGAAACGGCATTGTAAACATGCAAAAACGTATCGAAGAAATTGGTGGCGTTTTCAAAATTAATTCAGAACTTGACAAAGGAACTCATATTACAATTTTACTAAACAAATAAACGATGATTCGAATTGCTATAGTTGACGATAATACTTTTCTACAAAAAACCATTCAAGATAAATTGAGTTTTTTTGCAGATGTTGAGGTCCGAATGAAAGCCATTCATGGTCAAGATATCATTGAAAAGTTAGAAAAAAATCACAACCTCGATTTAATTCTGATGGATATCGAAATGCCAAAAATGAATGGTATTGAAGCAACGGCAATCATCAAGTCAAAATTTCCGCAAATCAAAATCATTATGCTAACGGTTTTTGATAATGATGAAAATATTTTCAAAGCCATAAAAGCTGGAGCCGATGGTTATTTTTTAAAAGAAGTCAATCCACAAGAATTGTATAACGGAATTCAAGAAACTTTATCAGGTGGCGCAGGAATGACACCTTCCATTGCATTAAAAACACTCAAGTTATTACGCGAACCTTTAGTTTTTGATGATTCCATTGCCAAAGAAGAAATTAGTTTAACTTCAAGAGAAATTGAAGTATTAGAACAATTAAGCAAAGGATTAAAATACAACGCCATTGCCGAAAACTTGTTTCTATCACCAGGAACGATTCGCAAACATGTAGAGAATATTTACACTAAACTTCAAGTGCATAATAAATTAGAAGCCATTCAAAAAGCGAAAAATAATAAGTTAATATAATCCGAAAAGTTATTATCGCAAATTTTTAATTTTTCTATTTGTTATTTAATTTGTAGTTACACTGCCGTCACCTCGAGTGATTTTTAAGAGTGAAAATGCTAATTTTTACTCTTAAAAAATGTATCGAGAACTATAGAAAAGAATTTTTTAATGATACTCAATTTTCGATAATTTAATCAATATACGAATTTCTTCGTATTTCTTTACGTACTGCTACAGCATAATTTTACTTCATAATTAAGAACAAAAAATGTGTAACTAATTCTGAAGAAATTATGAAAAAAATAGGATTATTATTTCTAGCTTATTTTCTATTTAACTCTGCTATTGCTCAAGAGAAAGAAAGTAATTTATCTGTAAAATTTAATTTTGGGACTTCCTTTTCAAAGCCTGGAGGCGATTTAGGCAATGTAGCGGGTAAAGGAAAATCAATGCAAATATTACTTCAATCGGAAGTAGGATATCATTTGTCATATAATAAATCTACAAAATTTGGGATAAAAATAGCAGGAGTTGCAGGACAAGATTGGGCTAATTTTTTATCTAATGATGCTTTAACCGAATTAAAAGTGTCTGTCCCTAATTTAAAAGCTCGTATTTATCCACTAAGTTTTCAAGGGGATGTTTTTGACGGACTTGAAAAAATTATGCCTAAAAATTTACCTTTTGCAATAGAGCTTCCAATTGGAATTGCTCTAGTTTCATCAATCAGTAGCTTGCATTTTGACTATGGTGTTGGTTTTGGTAAAATTACAGAAACCGCTTATGTAGATGAGTATGATTTTAACGATCAAACTGTTAATAGAACTATGCGCTATTTTGGTTGGGGATTTCAACCACAAATTTATCGTTCTGATAGCGATAAATGGATTGTAAATGCCATGTTTGATTTTGGTAAATATTCTTGGACAAATGCAAATGGCGGAACTTCTTCATTTAAAACCAGTCAAGTTGGTTTTGGTGCTCAATATAATTTTTAAATCGATTTATTATGAAAAATATATTCACATTATTAGCAGTATTATTTGTTGGGTTTTCAAATGCACAAATTGCAAAATATAAAGCAATTGATAACAATTTAACTTCGGATGTAACAAAATATGAAACACAAGAATTTTATTTTGACGCCGCTCAAAATAAATACCAAATGTGCAGTAAAAAAACAATTTACTTAAACAAAGGATTGGTTACGAAAATTGAAACCATGATGAATTACTTTATTTATGTAGAAAGTGTTAATACATTCAATTATAAAAATGGGCAACTAGAAAGTATTGAAACAGTAAGTTCAAATATAAAAACAACGGAAAAGTTTATTTATAACAACGGAAAAATTGTAGAAAGAATTAAAGAAGGTGATTCTAATGCTAGAAGTATCTATGAATATGATAAAAAAGGAAATCTTAGTAAAGAAATGTTGTATGAAGATGGAGCTTTAGTAGGAAGGGTAGCTTACAGTAATTATACAGCATCAGGAACATATTATAAAAAAACAAATAATTGTTATAATGAAACTGAACAAGGCACATATGAGCAATGGTTTAAAAATGGTTTTATGATAAGAGAATTGTTGATTAACGATACTTTTAGAGGAGAATCATCTTATACTTATGATAAATTGGGTAACGAAGTATCTCAAACTTCAGATGGTGAAACTTGGAAAAACAATTACGTTTATGATGCAAAAGGGAATGTACTAAAATCAAGAGTCATTCAGCAAGGTTTTGACGGAATGCCCGATACCAATTACTTCACTTTTGCGAAAGTAACTTATGCTAATGGAAAAACAGAAGGTAGTGCAGATTTTGAAGTAAATTTTGTAAAACAATATGAGCCTAAATCACCTTCTTATGAAGTGAGTTATACTTTCAATGAAGTAACAGGCGAAGAATTAAATAAAGCTTTAGATGATTTAAAAGCGTTAACCATTTCAACCTATAAAATCATGAAAAATGAAGGGAACACTTTTACAATTAAAGATGCTAACGGAGAGGAAATTACTAATGATGTAGAAGCGGTAAAAAGTAAAAATGACATTTTAGTTTATGATATCCTTTTTAAGAAATCGTTATTGTTGAAAAACTTCTACAATGATGAGGTTAAAGTAGGGGAATGGTATAGTATGGAAGAGTTAACATCCCCAACAGGAATGTACTGGATTTTTTCTGAAACGCCTGAGTTTTATATCATTCAAAATGGAGTTTTAGTAGATATGTCGCTTTACAAATTAGTAAAAACGCAAAAAGCTGATGATTTCATTATTCAAGAAGCCGGAATTGATAAATACATTATTCGTGATTTGAATTCGAAAGGTTATGAAACGTTTTATCCATTAGAGTTTTTAAATAATTAGCCATGAAATTTGCATTTATTTTTAGCCTCTTATTTTATTTTGGATTCGCTCAAGAAAAACATTTAACGACTGATTTTCATCTTTCAAAAGATGTAGTGAAATATGAATCGGTGGAGTATGCTTACAATGCTACAATTAAAAACTTCGAAATTTCCAAAACTCAGATTCTAGAGTTTAAAGAGGGAAAGCTTATTCAAAAAACCTATAAAGAAAATAGTGCTTATGCAGCTATTATGAATAGAGTTGAAAAATATAGTTATAATGAAAAAGGACAATTAATTAAAATTGAAACAGAAGGCAAACCTACGTACCAATACAATTATGATAAAAATGGCAAGTTAATCAAGATTGTTTTGGATAGAAAGTCTGAACCAGCCTTCACAGAAGATTTTATCTACGATAAAAAAGAGAATTTGATTAAATGGGTAAAAAAATCAGGAGATTTAACAAGTGAAGAAAAGCTGTTTTCGGATTATCAATCAAAAAATAATTATAAATACAAGTATAATTACTACAAATACCAAAAGAACGAAATTCTTTTTACGGATGAAATCGAAGTAAAAAACGGATTAGAAATAAGTAATAAACATATTTCTAATGAGCCAAAATCGGAACGAACTTCCACATTTTCTTATGATAATTATGGAAACTTAATAGAACAAAAAGTATCTGATGGTACTGTTTATCAATATATTTTGGCTTATGATGAAAAAGGGAATGTTATCAAAGAACGCAGTAAAGACGTTGCCGAATTATATTCTAAATTCTCAAAAGTAACATTCAAAGACGGAACCACTTCGGGAAGTACAGCTTTTGCGCCTTATTTTACTCAAGGAATCCAACAACCTATTCTTTTAATGGAGATGAATAAAAATCCTAAGGAGAAATATAAGGTAATGAAAATTAGCAAAACTCATTATGAAGTAAAAAATAGTAAAGGAGAAATAATACCAATTAACCCAAAAGAGAGTTTGATTTTTGAAGAAAAAGATATGTTTTTCTACGATGCTAAAACAAAGGAAACGGTGGCATTGTTCGGATTATTTACCGATACTTTTATATCAAACGAATGGTATGAAACGGTTACTTATAATTCTCCAACAGGAAAATACATTGTAGTAAATACCGATTGGAATTTCTTTATCATTGAAAAGGGAAATGTAGTGGAATCGTCTCAATACAAACTTCATAAAGGGATTGATGGCAACACTTTAGTAATAGCAGAAAATGGTAAAGAAAAATATTTTGTTCCTTATTTAGATCAAATGCAAGCTTTAGTAATTTATCCATTAGAATTAATCTCAAAATAATGAAAAATCTAATCTTAATCTTTTTTTCGGTATGCAGTTTTGCCCAACAACAATTCAGAACTTCCGATTTTGGGTATTCTGATGATGTGGTAAAAGTGGAAGAATCGCTGTATAAATTCAATAAGGAAACAAAAGAATTTGTTAGAGAAAACACATATTCAACCGAAATAAAAAACACCTTTTTTCAGAAGCAAACGCTTGAATCCTATTTTGGTGAAAATAGACTAATTGGAGAATATTTGTATCGTTATAATCCCGATTTTACGATTAAAGAAATCGAATATAAGCCAATTGAAGGAAAATTTGGTTATCCAATGAAGTTCTTGTTTCATTACGAAAAAGGGAAATTGAGAAAAATGATTGCTGAAGGCATGCAAACTACTTTTTACGAATATGACAAAAACGGGAACCGTACAAAAGAGATTCAAAAAGACTTACGAAATGAAGTGATAAAAACAATTTTGTATCAAGATTACAAAGACAATAAAACGTACACAAAACTCAGCAAAGATGACGATGGAACAGGAACTGATTTTACCAAAGAATACTTTGAAAACGGATTAGTAAAACGTTCCGAATTTGTTTCAGGAGATTTTAAATCGGAAACTAGTTATACTTATGACGCTTTTAAAAATATAAAAAGTCAAGTGTATAACGACAGTTCTCGTATCGATTACAATTACGAGTTAGATGCTAAAAACAACCGAATCAAAATCGCAAAATTGAGTCAAGCTTTGCCAGAAGATAATTCGTTTACGTTTATTAAAATTACCTACGTAGATGGAACAACTTCTGGAAGTACAAACTTTGATTTAGATTTCGTTAAAAAATACGATGAGGTATTTAGAGAGAAAGATTCGTTGTTGCAACACTATCAAAAAGTGGCGCATTCGAGAAAAGATTATCTATCAGTTTTAAAAGGGGATGAAGACAAAATTGAGATTCAAGATTCCTATGATAACAATTTTGAAAAAGTAGTGCAATTAGTCGATACACCAGAACATTCCAGTTTAGTAATTTTCAATGAAGTAGATCAATCCGTACATTTTGTAAAAGGTTTTTATTTAGACGATTTCGCAAAACACGAATGGCAGGATGCTGTAAAACTAGAATCCCCAACAGGAATCTATTGGGTAAAAAACAATAAGTTTAAAATTTCATTTTATCAAGGCGGAAAGTATTTACAAAGCAGTAATTTTTCAATTGAAAATGACGAAAATCCAAACCATTTGGTTGTAAAATCAGTTGATGGTACAACTTACCAAATTCAAAACGTTGATACTTCAGAAGCGGGAAGATTATATCCATTATTTAAAAAATAATTTTGGTAAAAATTTTTAGAAAGAATTGTCCCCTTGAGGGGACTTTAGGGGTGTAAAACATGTAATTAATTCAATAATGAAAACATTTATTTTATCAATATGTATTATTGTAAATTTGAGTTTACAAGCGCAAGAGCAATTTCTAATATCACATTTTAATTGGTCGCCAAAAACGAAAACCATTCAAAAAGAAATCTATTATTTTAATCCGGAAACCAATGCGAGAGAATGGTCAAAAACAGAAACTTATACGTTTTATAATCAATATTTAGATTCTGTAATAGTGGATTTGGGCGATGCAAAAGAAATTACAAAATACAATTTCAATATTGATAATTCTTTGGTTTCAAAAATTACCGATTACAAATTAAGCGAAACACAAGACAAAACCTTATTTTTTTATGATAAAGAATTGCGATTAACAAAATCACAAGAATTTGTGCAAGGCAGATTGTTTTCGGAAACGAAATATTCCTACGATAAACAAAATCGTTTAATAAAATCAGTTTGCAGAGAAAAAGAAACAGGTTTTTCTGAAATCACAGAATATTCCAATTACACTTCAGATGATAGTTACACCAAAACTTCGTATTATAAAGATGCCAAGAAAGACGCAAATTTATCCATCGAAATTTATAAAAACGGATTACTAGTAGAAGGAAATTATCAGATTTTCGATTTAAAAAGTAAAATGGTGTATCAGTACGATGAAAAACGAAATATAATCTCCGAACAAAAAGACAACGAAGCACCAACGTTGTATCAATACGAATATGATGCAGAGGGAAATCCAACGAAAATCACGATTTCAAACGCAGCTAATCCTTATGCGAATTCAGAAATTATTATAAAAAGTGCGTATTCTGATTTTAGGTCAAACTAAAAAGTCCCGATTTAATCGAGACTTTCTATTATAATTTACTTTCTAAACTGTTCCAACCGCCACCGTTGATGCAATCAATTCCGTGTTGTTGTAAAATGGAAGTAGCTTGACCACTTCGCATTCCTGAACGACAACAAGCGATAATCGGTTTGTTCCATTTTTTGATGGTTTCAATGTTTCCGTTTAATACTTGTAAGGCAATATTTTTTGAACCTTTGATGTGGCCGTCTCTATATTCTTCTGGAGTTCTTACGTCTAAAATAATGGCCCCTTTTTGAACATATTCCTGAACATCATTCGTTTTATTTCCTAATCCTAAAAAATCTAAAATTCCCATAATTGTTTCTTTTTTTGACAAAGATAGAATTGATTAAAAATCTTTTCAGTAACAAAAGTTACTTTGATTAAGCGTTAGCTTTTTCAAAAATCAATTCCAATCCGTTATCCACTAAATGTACAATTTCTGGACGATTGCTTTTTACTTTTTCTAAATGATTTAGAACTTTATCAACCAAATCAGAATTTCCTTCTTTTTTAGCCAATTCCGCAATTTCAACAGATAATAACCAATCGTTTGGATGTCCAGCAGAAACCGATGCAAATGCTTCTTTTAAAGTAGTCGCAGCAGGTTTTCCTTCTCTGATGTTACGCACACTTAAATAGAGTCTTTCTAATTCTTCTCTTTCAGTCGATTTTTTCTGTTTAATCGTTTGAGAAGACGGAACGTGATTGATCATATCAAAACTATTCACATCTGCCGGACCTGAAAAAGCAGAAATTACTTTTTTACCAACTGCCATATCATAAATGCCCCATTCTGGTTGGAAAAGAACCGTGTCATTATGAGTTACGGTGCAATTTTTGAATTTAATCAATAAGATTTCGCCTTGTAAATTGCGCGTTCCGGTTACAATTTCACCTACAACTTTGATGTTGCCTTCAAACTCTAAAGTCACTTGTTCGCCTTCGTAAATATCATACGCACGCAAATCTCTCGGACTCATTTCTTCAATCGCCAAGTTGATGCCTTTTAGTTTTCCAATTGGCGAACCAAAACCTTCAGCATGATATTCAGTTCCGTGACCTACCAATTCTTTTTCTCGATGAGAAAGTGCTGTTTTTCCTGTGGTTTGAACATAAACTGGTTTTCCTTCATATTCAATAACATTAGTGAAAACACCTGAAATTTGAAGTCCAGTACTTAATTCAATTGTTCCTAAAGCATTTGAATGAATCAATTTTTTAATTCCCGATAATCCTCCAGTTCGTAATGCCATTTTATTTGCAAACTCCTCTAAAACTTGACTCAATTGAGCAAAATCAGATGTTACATAAAGTTGAGGTTGCGGTTTAGTAATATCAAAACTTTGATCGGCTGCCGAAATATCGTATGGAATTTTCTTCACATTATCGGTCATGCACCAAGCGCTTTCTCCAATCGAAGAAAGTAATCCGGCACCATAAATTTTTGGATCATCAACCGTTCCAATTAAACCGTATTCTACCGTCCACCAATGTAAATTTCGAATGCGAGACATTTCTGATAATTCGCCCATATTATTCTGTAAGAAATCCACTTGCTCTTCTGCTTTTTTGATTTCTTCTGCTGGCGTATCTTCTGCTTCTTTTAAAATCGAAAGCAAACGAATCGCTTCATACAATTCATAATCACGAGCTGATGAAATCGCTTTACAACCAATTTCTCCAAAACGTCTTAAATATTCAGCATATTCTGGATTCGCAATAATAGGAGCGTGACCTGCGCCTTCGTGAATGATGTCTGGAGCTGGAGTGTATTCAATATGTTCTAACTGGCGAATATCGCAAGCAATAACTAAGACATTATACGCTTGAAATTCCATGAACGCATTAGGCGGAATGAATCCATCAACGGCAACTGCAGCCCAACCGATTTCTTTTAAAATTCGGTTCATACCATACATGTTGGGAATATTATCAATTTCCAAACCTGTTTTTTGTAAGCCTTCTAAGTACGAACTATGAGCAACTTTTGAAAGATAATCTACATTTTTACGCATAACATAGCGCCAAACGGCTTGGTTAATAGGCGTATAATCATCATAAACTTGCGGCTTGATGAATTGTTTTAAATGTTTTGGTAATCTGTCAATCAGTGGATTACTTTCAAAATGCGTTTCCATAATTTTACTTGTGATGTTTGACGTAAAATTACGACTTTTTCACAAAGAAGGAAAACATTTTGAGAATTTGATAAAACTAAATAGGATAGTACTATTCTGTTTTTTCAACAGGAACGGCTGGTTCAATTTTAGGGACACTATCATTCTGAATGGTTGGAGTAGGAGTTGTAGTTGCAGGAACCGTCGTATTAATAGGCGTTACACCATCAACATATTCCGTTTCTTCTAAATCTTCTGATTTTCTTCCTAATTTGATGTCTGGATTTTCTTGTGTTCCCAATACTTTAATCGGAATTCCAATGATGCCTAATGGTGGTAATCCAATACGCATTTTCAAGTTTAATTTTCCGTCTAAACTCGTTTGTCCTTCAAATCGTAATCTAAAACCAGCAACTTTGAATTTGAAACGTTCGATAGTTACAATGTTGTTTTTAATGGTTGATTTGATATCCACCTTCGAAATATCAGGATCTTTAATATCTGGATTTTCGGTTTTAGCCGAAACGACATTCAATAATTTAAAACCTTTCATTTTTACTTCCTTCACTGAAAGGGTTCCGCTTCCTTCTAAAGAGGGCATTACAGGTGCCATTTGATTGTTTAAAACACCTTTTATCGAATAATTCAAACCTACAATTCCTTCCGCACTTTCTGCCGCAGTTACGATTTCTCGGAACATTTTAATTTCGTTATAAGCGCGTTTAATATCAAATTCGGAAGCATTGATTTTATAATCGAAATACGCTTTTTGTGTGCCTTCATTTTTATAGAAAGCATCCATTTTAGCTGTAGCTCCGATGATACCTAAACTGCTATTTGAAAGTTGTAAACTACCGTTTTGAATGACTAAATTACCTTTTAAATTTTCAATAGTAATATCGTCGTATTGCGTTTTTGAAGCATTAGTTTGGATGGAAACATTCAAATTGGTTGGAATTTGAACTACTCCTAAAACTTCTGTTTTTTCCGTTGCATCCTCGGTTTCATAAGTTGTGGTTGGAATAAATTCGTTAACATTCAAATAATTCGATGTTAGACTGAAGTTTCCTTTTAAAATTTGATTTTCTGAAAGGACAAAGTTGATGACATTTTCTAAATTTCCATTCATGGTAATATCGGATGTTCCGTATTTTCCATTGAAATTAGAAAAGTTCATTTTATCTTGATTAAAGGTGAACAATCCGTTTTCGATTAAGAACGGTTTTGCCAAATAAGCACTCGTGGTTTTGATGTTTTTTACTTCAAGACTTCCACTATTTTTTAAGTTGCCATATTTCCCACTAGTGGCGTCGCTTTGTTTTCCAACCAGACTCAAGTCAGCTTTTATGAAACCATCAATATCTAATCCTTTTTGGGAGAAAACTTTATAAATTCGAGCAACGTTTAATGTTCCTTTTGCTTTTACATCGTAATTGATATCATCGAAATTTTTAAATGAAGCATTTAAGTTAAAAGGTTCGCCTTCAAAAGTGAAATTCGCTGGAGAAAGGATAAAAGAAGTATCTTTAAAATCACCTGTTGGACTGTTTAAGTTCGCTTTTAAATTAATATTTTGAATCGGTTTTGGATAATAAGCGGTTTGAATGAATCCGTTAGTAAGTTCAAATTTTCCTTTAGTTACAGGGAATTTTTTATCTTTTTTAATATAATCTCCTTTGGAAACGATATCGGCATCTAAACTTCCTGCTAATTTAAAATTCGGAATTTGAAGCGCATTACTCAAAAAAGCCAAATCTAATTTTGATTTTACTTTTGAATCAATTTTAAGTTGTTCTCCAAAACCATCGGAAATTAAAATCGCACTTAATTTGTTTTTATTTACATCAAAATACAATGAATCTAATCGTATTTTAAGTTGATTGATGTCTAAATTTGGAAGTTTAGTATCTAAATTCAAGAAAATATTCTCAACGGGATAAGGCGCTTTTTCATGTTTTACGTAGCCATCTCTTACTTTGATGTTGAAATTCACTTCCGGACTTAAATTCTCAGAAGCAATATATTTTCCTTTTAAAGTTAAGAAAGCGGAGGTTGTTCCCTTCATTTTAGTTTCGGTCAT
>DIST01000052.1 GCA_002421645.1 Flavobacterium sp. UBA6203 | reverse complement strand
CTTCTTTATTACTCTTAGATTTTGACTTTTTATTGGGAATCAACAAAACAGTTTTTAACTGTAGTAAAGCGCCTTTCGATTTTGGATTTAATTCATAAATATCGGATTCACTAACATCATACTTTTTAGCAATGGAATAAATGGATTCACCCGAAACCACTGTATGCTTGATTGTCTTTTGAGAAAAAACAACACCACTACAGAAGAATAGGAAAAAAGTTATAATTTGGAATAATTTCATTTAGAATTAATTTAGATGGATTGTAGCTAATTTGACGGTTGCAAGATAAAAAAAACTCCCTTCAAAAAGGGAGTTTTAACATTATTTTAAATTACAACGGAATATTTCCGTGTTTACGTTTTGGTGTGTCGACCACTTTGTTTTCTAGCATACTAAACGCTTTTATTAATTTTCTTCGTGTATCTCTAGGTAAAATAACCTCATCAATAAATCCACGTTGTGCTGCTGTGTAAGGATTCGCAAATAACTCGGCATATTCTGCTTCTTTTTCTGCTAATTTAGCCACTGGATCAGCTGCTTCGCTAATTTCTTTTTTGAAGATAATTTCCGATGCTCCTTTTGCTCCCATTACGGCAATTTCAGCACTTGGCCAAGCAAAATTCATATCGGCACCAATGTGTTTTGAATTCATTACGTCATAAGCACCACCATAAGCTTTACGAGTAATTACTGTAACTCTTGGTACTGTAGCTTCACTAAAAGCATATAATAATTTTGCTCCGTGCGTGATGATTCCGTTCCATTCTTGGTCAGTACCTGGTAAGAATCCTGGTACATCTTCTAACACTAATAAAGGAATATTGAAACAATCACAAAAACGAACAAATCTTGCTGCTTTAATCGAACTATTAACATCTAAACATCCAGCTAAAACCATAGGTTGGTTGGCTACAATTCCGATACTTCTTCCACCTAAACGAGCAAAACCAACAATAATATTATCCGCAAAATCTTTATGAATTTCAAAAAACGAATCTTCATCAATAATTCCACCAATTACTTCGTGCATATCATAAGGTTTGTTTGCACTATCAGGAACAATTGTATCTAATTTTTCTCGAACCTCATCTTGCAATACATAAGGTAATTTTGGCGCTGTTTCTCTATTATTTTGAGGGATGTAACTCAATAATCGTTTAATATCTTCCAAACATTCAATTCCGTTTGGAGAAGTGATATGACAAACTCCTGATTTTGATGCATGTGTTGAAGCTCCACCCAATTCTTCCGAAGTTACCTCTTCATTAGTAACTGTTTTTACTACGTTTGGTCCGGTCACAAACATATAACTGTTGTTTTCCACCATCATAGTAAAGTCAGTCATAGCTGGAGAATAAACTGCTCCACCAGCACAAGGCCCCATAATAGCTGAAATTTGAGGAATTACTCCAGAAGCTTGAACGTTTCTGTAGAAAATATCCGCATATCCACCAAGTGAACGCACCCCTTCTTGAATACGAGCACCACCTGAATCATTTAATCCAATCATTGGAGCGCCATTCTTCACCGCCATATCCATTACTTTACAGATTTTTTCGGCATGTGTTTCAGATAACGAACCTCCGAAAACAGTAAAATCTTGCGCAAAAACATATACCAATCTACCATTAATAGTACCGTAACCTGTTACAACACCATCTCCATAAATGATTTCTTTTTCCATTCCAAAATCAGTAGTACGGTGTGTAACTAACATTCCGATTTCTTCAAATGAACCTTCATCTAGTAAATATTCAACACGTTCTCTTGCCGTTAATTTCTTTTTAGCATGGTGTGAAGCTATTCTTTTTTCGCCTCCACTTAATTTAGCTAAAGCGATTTTATCATTTAATATTTTAATTTTATCTTCCATATTTTTAAAGATTAAAGAAGATAGAGATTAGAAAAAAGACTACAAAACGCATTATTTCTAACTTCTATATTCTATTTTCTATTTTCTTTAGTTTGGTAATCGTAATACTTTTTGATCTTCCACATATTGTTGAAATGCTAACATAGCAGCAATTTCAGCTTCCGTATCTAATTTTGATTTTAGTTTTTCTGCATCGTAATACGCTTTAACGAAACCTGTATCAAAATCTCCTGAACGGAACGCTTCATGCTCCATTACAAATTTCCCGAAAGGTAACGTAGTATGAACTCCTTCAACTAAATAATTATCAATCGCTTTAATCATCAATTCGATAGATTCTTCACGTGTATTTCCATACGTAATCAATTTTGAAAGCATTGGATCGTAGTAAATTGGCACATCCATTCCTTCTTCGATTCCGTTATCTACACGAATTCCTTCTCCTTCTGGTAATTTATAAGTACTTAAAAAACCTACGTTTGGCAAGAAATCATTCATTGGATCTTCGGCATACACACGAAGTTCCATAGCGTGACCTTTGATTTGTAAATCTTCTTGTTTCATTGGTAATACTTCACCACGTGCAACACGAATTTGCAATTCTACCAAATCCAATCCAGAAATTAATTCTGAAACTGGGTGTTCAACTTGCAAACGCGTATTCATTTCTAAGAAGTAAAAATTATGGTCAGCATCCATTAAAAACTCTACAGTTCCTGCTCCTAAGTAATCACAAGCTTTAGCCACTTTTACAGCCGCTTCACCCATTTCCTTACGTTTTTCAGGAGTTAATATAGAAGAAGGCGCTTCTTCCACTACTTTTTGATGACGACGTTGGATGCTACATTCTCTTTCAAAAACATAGACAATATTTCCATGACTATCCGCCATTACTTGAATTTCGATGTGACGAGGTTTTGTAACATATTTTTCAATAAAAACGGAACCGTCTCCAAAAGCGTTTGTTGCTTCCGAAATTGCTCTATCCATTTGAGACACAAAATCTTCTGCTTTTTCCACAACACGCATACCTTTTCCACCACCACCAGCAGAAGCTTTAATTAAAATTGGAAAACCAATTTCTGTTGCAATTTTTTTTGCTGCTTCAATATCGGTAATAGCATCTTCAGTTCCTGGAACCATAGGAATATTGTATTGTTTCACAGCTTCTTTTGCCGCTAATTTACTTCCCATCATTTCAATTGCTTTCGATTTTGGCCCAATGAAAATAATGTTGTTTTTTTCACATGCTTCTGCGAAAGTAGAATTTTCACTCAAAAATCCGTAGCCTGGATGAACGGCATCAACACCTAATTCTTTACAAACTTCGATGATTTTATCACCACGTAAATACGATTGACTTGATGCTGCTTCTCCAATTAAAACCGCTTCATCCGCATATTTAACATGTAATGCATTTCTATCGGCCGAAGAATAAACCGCTACCGTTTTGATTCCCATTTTTTTCGCAGTTTTCATTACTCTGATAGCAATTTCACCACGATTGGCAACTAATATTTTTTTAATTTCTTTCATCTTGATTTTTGTTTCAAGTTTAAGGTTTCAGGTTAAATAAGTTTGTGTAAAAGTTTCAGTTGGTTTTAATTTGATTAATGTCGCAACTTGAAACTTTAAACCTGAAATAATAACTTCTATTCGAATTCAATTAACAATTGTCCTTTATCTACTGCATTTCCTTTTTCAACGGATATCGATTTGATAACACCATCTCTTGGTGAAAGGAAACAATTTTCCATTTTCATAGCTTCCAAAATCAATAGAGGATCATTTTCTTTTACTTCTTGACCTACCGAAACGTTAATTTCTAGAATCAAACCTGGCATTGGTGCTTTGATAGCATTTACTAGTTTTGTTCTACCTCGTTCAATTCCCATACTCTTGATTAATTCATCTAAAACATCTGAAATTGCCACTTCATAAGTGTTGTTATTAACTTTAACAGTATATTTTTTTGAAATAAAATCAGCTGATACAATTTCAGCTTTGTAAGATTTGTTTTCTTTTAGTACATGAAACTTCGTTGCTTCAACTTTTACAGCATCTAATTTTTGAAGATCGCTTTCAGTAACTTCAAACGAAGCATTATTATTTACTAAAAGTTTATAGTTTGTGCTCATATGAGATTATTTTAGTGGACGTAAACTTACAAAAAGAAAACGTTTTCGTAAATGATAAATCTCATAAAATTGTAAAAATAATATAGATTTTTATAAAGATAATAAACCAAATTGTCTCAAAGTCAATATTGGTTTAGAATACCAAAACAATTCAAAGTCTTCTAATTTTGATTCAAAATCTGTTTTAAGTTGAGAATACGTTAGTTTGCTTCCTGAATCTATTGCTATTTTTTCTAGAGTTTCCACCAACCATTTACCTTCTTCTACGTTTATTGAAATATCAAAAGTTTGGGTTTTGTTATGAAAAGTTAATTTCATCATTTCCCAACTATTTCCTTTTTTAGATTTGGTAAAGATTTCAATTTGAGGTATTCCACCAAGCCAAACAATTTTCGCATTTGGTTTTGTGTTGAAATTTTGTTCGTTTTGAAGGCAATTATAGATGTAATCCGATGGAATTTTAGTTTTAGGAATTTTAAAATCGAACCAATCTTGTAAGTCGTAATCAAAACAAATTCCGTGCATGTAATTGAATAACGATTTTTTCAATCCGAAGCTAAATTTATCGTGATTGATTCCGGTCTTATCTTTGAAATTGATATCATTATTAGCAAACATGATTTCATTTTGCTCAGGTATTACGCCGAATTCTTCTGGGAACATGCCCACAGGTGAATGCGCCGTCATGGCAAATTGATGCCAAAAACCACTTTGCAAAACACCTAATTCAAACAATTGGCGCACCATTTCCAAACTATCCACAGTTTCTTGAATGGTTTGTGTTGGATAACCGTACATCAAATAAGCATGCACCATTATTCCCGATTCTGTGAAATTTCGGGTAACTTGTGCAACTTGTTCGACGGTTACTCCTTTTTTGATTAGTTCTAAAAGTCGGTCTGAAGCCACTTCTAATCCACCAGAAACCGCAATACACCCCGATTCTTTTAGCAACAAACACAAATCAGCCGTAAAACTTTTTTCAAAACGAATGTTAGTCCACCAAGTGACTACTAATTTACGTTTGATAATTTCCAAAGCGACTTCACGCATTAAGGCTGGCGGTGCTGCTTCATCTACAAAATGGAATCCGTTTTCCCCTGTTTGAGCGATTAATTCTTCCATTCGGTCGACCAAAATTTTGGCAGCGATGGTTTCGTATAACTTGATGTAATCTAACGAAATATCGCAAAACGTACATTTTCCCCAATAGCAACCGTGAGCCATAGTAAGTTTATTCCAGCGACCATCACTCCACAAACTGTGCATAGGATTGGCTACTTCGATAACAGAAATATATTTATCTAATAATAAATCAGAATAATCAGGAGTTCCTACTTCACTTTGTTTGTAATCGTTACGAATGGAATTGTTTTTGTAAATGACTTGGTTATTTTCTAAGACAAAAGTTCGTTTAAATTCAGATTCTGAAACAAGTTCAGAATGACAAACTGCATGATACAATAATTCAACAGGCAATTCGCCATCATCTAAGGTGATAAAATCGAAGAATTCAAAAACACGTTTGTCTTTTAATTCACGAAGTTCGGTATTTGGAAAACCTCCCCCCATTGCAGTTTTGACATTCGGAAAATTCGCTTTTATAAATTGAGCACAACGGAAAGCGCTATATAAATTCCCAGGAAATGGAACGGAAAAACAGATTAATTTCGGTTGTACTACTTCAATTCTTTCTTTCAGAATTTTGATGGTGATTTCATCGATAAATGTTAATTCGTTTTGCAAATGATTGTAAAGTTCATCAAACGAATTTGCACTTCTACCCAAACGTTCTGCATAACGACTGAAACCGAAATTTTCATCAACACATTCTACAATAAAATCGGATAAATCTTCAAGATATAAAGTGGCTAAATGTTTCGCTTTATCTTGCATTCCCATCGAACCAAATGCAAATTCCATATCGTCTAATTGATCAAAACGAGAAGCTTCAGGTAAAAAATTTCCAGAGCAAATTTGTCGCGCTAAAGATGGATTTTTTCCTTGAAGAAAATCGATTACGGAATCGATTGTTTTGATGTAATCATCTTTTAACGTAAAGATTCGCTGTGAATTTGCTCCAAATTCTTCAAACCTGAAACTCGAAACTTGAAACAAACGTTCTAAACCTTGTTTGGAAAATAGTTCTAAAATCACTTCGATACCTAAATCCATTTGGTAAGCCGAAATGTTTTTAGTGTTCAAAAAACCTTTCAAATAGGCAGTTGCTGGATACGGTGTATTCAGTTGGGTAAAAGGCGGCGTGATTAAAAGAATGTCTTTCAAGTCGAGAGATTTTTGCAAAGGTAAAATTAAAAATTGTTTCGAGCTAATTTGTAATATTTTGGATACAATGTCTTTTGAAATTATTATTTTTGTGGAAATATTTTCTGCATGAGAGCTTTATCATTACTCTTTTTTTCTTTGTTTATTACGATGACCTTTAGCCAGGTTAAAAACAATTCCATTGGTTTCATTGAAAACAAAGGACAAATTATTGACCAAAAAGGAAAACCAAACATTGCTGTAAAATATCTTTTGAATACGAATGGTTTGAATGTTCAATTAAAGGAAAAAGGTTTTTCTTATGATGTATACGAAACAAAAAAGCATCCCAAGAAAAAAGCTAAAGAAGCAAACTCATTTGAAAATTCAACAAAGATTAGCAATGAGCCTGAATTTGAAACTGAATATAAATTTCATCGTATTGACTTTACCTTTTTAAATTCTAACAATAACGCAAAACTAATTCCCGAGAAAAAATCTATAGATTACGACAATTATTATAATGTTGTCCATGTGCCCAATGGAATAACAAATGTTTATAAATACCAAAAAATAACTTATCAAAATATTTACAATCAAATTGACATTGTCTTTTTTATTCCAAATGATTCAACAAAAGCGGTTGAGTATAATTTCATTGTAAAACCAGGTGGGAAAATTTCAGATATTCAACTAAAAATTGAAGGTGGAAAGACAGAACTAGTTGAAAACAAAATTAGAATGAAGCTTCGTTTTGGTGAAATGGAAGAAACCATTCCAATGAGTTGGACTGAAGAAGGAAATGACAAAAGTGAAATTAAAATTAACTACATAAAAATAAAAAAGAATGTATATGGTTTAAAAGGAGATTTAAAGTCTTCTGAGAAAACTATTGTAATTGATCCAACACCTGTTAGATTATGGGGAACATATTATGGGGGTAGCGGTGCCGAATATTCTAACTCTATTTGCTCAGATATTGAGAATAATATTTATATATCTGGAACAACTTATAGTCTCAATAACATAGCAACCGCTGGAACCCATTTATCCACAATTCAAAATTCAGCAGGTTTTATTACTAAATTTAATACAGATGGAATAAGGATTTGGGGGACTTATTATTTTGCGAATGTACTAAAAATTAATGTGGATGAAAATCTAAACATTTATTCAACTGGAAATGCTATTAATGCACAAAATATTGGCACAGTTGGATCGCATCAACCTACAAATAATGGATATAATGATGCGTATTTAATCAAGTTAAATTTAAACGGAATAAGAGAATGGGCTACCTATTATGGAGGAGAAGGAAATGATACAGGACACGATATAACATTTGACAATTATAACAATGTATATTTATGTGGAAACACAACCAGCTATAATAGCATATCTACTATTGGTTCACATCAGCAAAATAAAGAACCATCTCAATCAAATAGTAGTTACGATGGATTTATCGCCAAATTTAATGATAACGGAATACTACAATGGGCTACTTATTATGGAGGAGAAAGTGGTGATGACTTTTTTAATTGCTTTAATTATAACAATTATATCGTTTTTACTGGAATAACTTCAAGTAATATTAATATTTCAACTCCAAATAGCTATCAACCAAACAATATGGGTTTTAATGATGCAATGATAGTAATGTTTGATTTAAATGGTAATAGAATATGGGGAACATATCTGGGAGGAGAAAACAACGATGACCTAACTTTTAATGGAGACTTAAAAAACAATTATGTTTATTTAAATGGTAGAACACAAAGCATTACAAATATCTCTACAATAGGGACTTTTTATGAAAATTTTCAGCTCTCTCCCAATAACTCGATATCCTCAGATCATTCTTATGCAATTATAAAATTTGATTTATTAAACCAAACAAAAGTATGGGGAACGTATTTTCCAGAGTATACATTAGATGTTAATATTAACTCATTGGATGAAGTATATTTTTCTGGTGAAACACAACTAGCAGTTGGAATTGCTACACCTGATAGTTATATGCCTACTAAAAGTCCTGGATTCAGAAATGTTTATTTAATAAAACTAAATTCGTTAGGCCAAAGAATATGGGGAACATATTATTGTGGGAATCATATTTCACTTATTGGCCGTTCATCAATTGATTTACAGAACAATATATATTTATATGGCATATCGAGAAATAACACTTCTGGAATTGCAACAACAAATGCACATCAAACTACACAAGGTTCATCTGCTGATGATACTTTTATTGCTAAATTTCTTGATTGTCAATCATCTGCAATAGCTACTTCAAACTCTCCATTATGTATAGGTGATCCTCTTCAACTTTCAGCCTCTGGAGGAACCAATTACTTTTGGTCAGGTCCAAACGGGTTTACTTCAACAGACCAAAATCCAACAATTCCAAATGCAAACGCATCTCACAGTGGTCAGTATTCTTGCTCAATTACAGGAACTGGTGGATGTGATAATACTATTACTTTAAATGTTTTGGTTGAAGATTCTGTTGCACCTATACCAACAATTACTAATTTACCTATCATTACAGGGGATTGTAATACTGTTATTTCAACTATTCCAACAGCTTTAGACAATTGTGCAGGAACAATAATTGCAACCACAACAAATCCTTTAACTTATTCAATACCCGGAAATTATACAATCACTTGGAATTATAATGATGGAAATGGAAATACTAGTTCGCAAACACAGAATATCACAATTTCATCAGTTAATTTACCAACACTAACATCTCCACAACAATTCTGCATCCAACAAAATGCAACAATAACCAATATTACCATTTCTGGTCAAAACATCAAATGGTATGATGCTGTAACTATTGGAAACTTATTACCTAATACTACTCCACTACAAAATGGAATAACTTATTATGCTTCGCAAACTATAAATGGTTGTGAAAGCACAAGGGTTCCTGTTTTAGTAACTATTCAAAATACTCCAGCTCCAACAGGAAATCAAAATCAAAGTTTTTGTAGTACTGAAAATGCTACTTTAAACGATATCGCTATAACTGGAACTGACATTATTTGGTATAATAGTTTATCTGGAAATACTATTTTACCAACTTCTACTCTATTACAAAACGGAGTAACTTATTATGCTTCTCAAACCATAAATGGTTGCGAAAGTCCAACGAGAATTGCTATTTCAATTCAACTTATAAATACATTAAATGCTAATAATTATTCCGAAACTATTTGTGATGATTTGAATAATGGAATCGAAACGGTAAACCTTTCCAATTACAATTTGTTACTAATATCTTCTACTGGAAATATTTTTAAATTTTACAATTCTTTGAATGGTGCTCAAAACCAAGTAACTTCAGATGAAGTACAAAATAGTTCAAATTACAATTTATCATTAGGGAATAATCTTTTTTTTGTTAGAATTGAGTCACCGAATACTTGTTTTCAAATTGTAACACTGAATCTAACTTTAGTAAGTAAACCATTTATCAATATAAATGATATCATGCCAATTTGCGAAGGAAGTTCAATTACAGTAGATGCTGGATTTGGATATGACAACTACAATTGGTCTACAAATGAAACCAGTTCTGCAATCATTATTTCTCAACCGGGAAATTATTCTGTAACAGTTTTCGAAAATCATGGCACTTTAGTTTGTTCTACCATTAAAAATTTCACAGTTGTTAATTCAAATATTGGGACTATTTCAGAAATAATTACTTCTGATTGGACACAAAACGAGAATACAATTTCGGTTTTACTATCTTCAAATAGTGCTGGAAGCTACGAATATTCTCTAAACGGAATTGACTATCAAGACAATAATACTTTTTATGGATTAGAAAATGGCGAATACACCGTTTTTATTCGTGACAAAAATGGTTGTGGTGTTAGTTCAAAAGATGTTTATTTATTAATGTATCCAAAATATTTCACTCCAAATGGGGATGGATATAACGATTATTGGAGAATTAAGTTTTCGGAAAATGAGCCAAAATTAATGATAACTATTTTTGATCGCTATGGAAAACTTATGACACAGTTTGATTCTGATTCAATTGGTTGGAATGGAACTTACCAAAATAATCTAATGCCTTCTACCGATTATTGGTTTGTAGTGAAAAGAGAAAATGGAAAAGAATTTAAAGGACATTTTACGCTTAAAAGATAAAATTATAAGCCTTTGTTAAAACCCTTTTTGTGAGCTATATTTTTAGTATTTTAGCAGAAAATTTGCAAAAATGCCAAGCGACTGTATAACGTATCAAAATTCGGGATATTTTTCAAAACTAATAGAAGATTATTTAGACCAAAAGGCTGAATTAAAAACGTTGTACAATCGGTTTCCGATACTAGAAAATTTTGGACTTCTAATGGAGGAAAAAAGTAATAATTTCCCAATTGAAAATCGTGAAATTTTAGCTAAAGCATTAGTAAATCAATATCAAAATTTTGAAGTTTCTGAAACTACTTCAAATAACATTAAACTTTTAAAAGATACAAAAACCTTTACCATTACCACTGGTCATCAGTTAAATTTGTTTACTGGTCCTTTGTATTTTTTGTATAAAATTGTTTCGGTAATTAATTTAACTAAAGAATTAAAAGCGGTTTATCCTGAACATAATTTTGTCCCAGTGTATTGGATGGCGACTGAAGATCATGATTTTGATGAAATTAATTTTTTCAATTTCAAAGGCAAGAAAATTCAGTGGAACAAAGAAAGTAAGGGGCCTGTTGGGCGTTTAAACACTGAAGGTTTGGAACTTGTTTTTGAGCAATTTTCGAATGAATTAGGCTTAGGAAACAATGCGAACTACCTTCGCGAATTATTTAAAAAATCCTACTTAGAGCATACTAATTTAGCAGATGCAACGCGTTATTTAGCGAATGAATTGTTCAAAAATGAAGGTTTGATAATTGTTGATGGCGATGATTTAGAGCTAAAAAAACTATTCATTCCGTATGCTAAAGAAGAATTATTACATCAAACTTCTTTTAAAAAGGTAAATGAGACGCTTCCTTTATTAGAACGATATAATGTACAAGTAAATCCAAGAGAAATTAACTTGTTTTATATTCAAGATGATTTGAGAGAACGTATTGTTTATGAAAATGGAAATTACGCAATCAACAACACTTCTTTATCTTTTTCAGAAAGCGAAATACTAACAGAATTAGAAAATAATCCTAAGAATTTTAGTCCAAATGTAATTTTACGTCCGTTGTATCAAGAAGTGATTTTACCTAACCTTTGTTACATTGGCGGTGGTGGCGAATTGGCGTATTGGTTAGAATTGAAATCTAATTTTGAAGCAAATGATGTTACGTTTCCAATTTTAATACTTAGAAATTCTGTTCTACTAGCTACCAAAAAGCAGGAAGAAAAATTAGATAAATTAGGTTTGAATTGGAATGATGTTTTTCAAAAACAAAAAGATTTAATCAATAAAAAAACAAAAGAATATTCCAATTTTACTATTGATTTTAGCGAACAAAAAGCATTTCTTAAAAAACAATTTGAAGATTTGTACACAATAGCAAATCAAACAGACAAATCATTTTTAGGAGCCGTAAAAGCGCAAGAAGTAAAACAATTGAAAGGATTAGATACTTTAGAAAAACGTTTGTTAAAAGCTGAAAAAAGAAATTTAAATACGCGTTTAGAACAAATTATTTCGATTCAAGATGCGCTTTTTCCATCGCAAAGTTTACAGGAGCGAAAAGACAATTTTGCCACTTTTTACGTATCACATGGCGAAGTACTAATTTCGATTCTTTTGAAAGAATTAAAGCCTTTAGAACACGAATTTACGGTAATTACTTTGTAAAACCAATTGGCAAGAAATCGGAAAATGGCTTTTTAGCCCCGATGGGAACAATCTACCGTGTAGTGCGGACAGCGGGAAAATGGATTACAAAAATTCCCAAATCATTCGCTTTAAAAAAAATCTATTATTGTTTCTAATTTAAAGATTTATAGCTACTTTTGCACCCAATTTAAAAAGATAAAAATGGCAACAAATAGAACATTTACTATGATTAAGCCAGATGCTGTTGAAAAAGGACACATCGGTGGAATTTTAAATATGATTACTGAAGGTGGTTTCAGAATTGTAGCAATGAAATTAACGCAATTAACGGTAGCTGACGCTCAGAAATTTTATGCGGTACACAGCGAAAGACCATTTTTTGGTGAGTTAGTTGAATTTATGACAAGAGGTCCGATTGTGGCGGCTATCTTAGAAAAAGACAATGCTGTTGAGGATTTCAGAAAATTAATTGGTGCTACAAATCCAGCTGAAGCTGCTGAAGGAACTATCCGTAAAAAATATGCTTCTTCTATTGGTGAAAATGCAGTTCACGGTTCTGATTCTGATGAAAATGCTGCTATTGAAGGTGCTTTCCATTTTGCTGGAAGAGAGCAATTCTAATTATTGCAAAACGAAAGAGTAATCTTTCCTTTAAATATAAAATCCCGATTTGATGAAAATCGGGATTTTTTATCTTAAAATGAGTTGGGTAATCAAATCTTTTCTTACCTCTTCATTAATCATTTTGATGATTTTCTCTTTTCCGTAACTTAGTTCTTCTCTTAAAACTGCAGAAGATAATGCAACATAAAGTGTTGCTCCTTTTAATTGAATTTCGGTAGTATAATTGTTAACTCCTGGGCCCATTACATTTTTCCATGCATCACGAACGTTGACAACATCCATGCCTGCTTCCAACTTATTTTGAGAAATAAATTGTTTCAAAACATCGCCTATAGGACTTTCTTCGTTAAATCGCTTAGCCATCTTATTTTACTGAAAATTTTGTAGGTCTTTTGTAATGATACTCCATTTCTTGCTCATTTTTAACTACTAATTTATCTTTAGTTAGTTCAATTATTTCTTCCTTCCAAGAGGCATAATTTGTTTTGTATTGTAGGGTAGCTTCTCCATTTTCCAAAACTACAGATACGTTTTCTTGAAGGTCATTGGTTAAGTAAGTTCCATCTAATTGAGGCATTACTTTTTTTCTAAAACCTTTTTTATTTTCAATTTTGAAAAAATCTATTGTTTCATTTACCTTATATTCTTTTTTATCGCCATCAGGAAGATCAACTTTTTCGATTTCCCAATACCCATTTAAATTAGATATATCAGCCTCATTGATTTTTTGTTTACAGGAAAGCATTGAGGTTAAAACAATTAATAAAAATATTTTTTTCATAAAAGAACATTAAAATTGAAGTCTAAAATTACAATTAAAAAATCAATTCAATTAAACTATTGTGTATTTTTATTGTCTAATAAATCGTTAAACTATTTTAAAGCTTATTATGAAAAAAATTATCCCTCTATTTTTACTCACAATACTACTGAGCTGTAGTAATGATGATTCAGCTTCTACCACTCCAGATGAAGCAATGTATTTTCCTCCTATTGGATCTTCTGCTTGGGAAACGAAAACAGTTGCATCACTTGGATGGAATGAATCTCAAGTTCAACCATTGTTAGATTATTTAGAAGAAAAACACAGCAAAGGTTTTATCATTTTATATAATGGTAAAATTGTTATGGAGCATTATTTTAATGGTCACACTGCAAATGACACTTGGCAATGGAATAGTGCTGGAAAAACATTAGTAGCAAGTACAGTTGGGATAGCACAACAAGAAAATCTATTGAACATAAACACTAAAGTTTCACAATATCTAGGAACAGGATGGACCAGCGAGCCATTAAATAAAGAAAATTTAATCACATCTCGTCATTTATTAACCATGACTTCAGGGATTAATGACGAAAGCGACTTGGTAATTTTACCTAATTTAACCTATTTATCAGATGCGGGAACAAGGTGGTCATATCACAATGTTTTTCAAAAATTAATGGATGTAGTGGCTGCTTCTAGTGGTCAAACATTTGAAAATTATTTTAATGCTAAATTAAAAAATAAAATAGGGATGGATGGCTTTTGGAATAACGGAGCAATCTATAAAATATATCATAGTAATACTCGAAGTATGGCACGATTTGGATTGTTAGCTATGAATAAAGGTAAATGGGATAACGAACAAATCATCAATCAAACTTATTTTAATGAAAGTATTTCAACATCTCAAAATATTAATCCATCATATGGGTATTTGTGGTGGTTAAATGGCAAGTCGAATTACATGGTACCAGGAAGTCAAAGTATGTTCCTAGGTTCAATTGTTTCCAATGCTCCAGCTGAAATGTATGCCGCTATGGGAGCTTCAGATCAAAGAATATATGTAGTACCAAGCAGAAAATTAGTTATCGTTAGAATGGGAGATGCTTCTAATCCAGCTAATCCAAGCTTTGCTGTTTCGGGATTTGATAACGAATTTTGGCAAAAAATAAATGCTGTTATTAACTAACAGCATTTATTTTTTATTTTTTTACTTTCTTTTTACCACTTGTAAATTTAATCAACAAATACATAAAAATCGCAAAAGAAGTTAATCGAAGAGATAAAAATATAAAATCATATCCTTCAAACGGTATAGCAATTAAAGCTAAAACCAAAGCAACTAAAAAAAGTTGTACTGTTCTGTATTTTAAAAGTTCTTTCACGGTAGTAAATCTTATTTAAAAAACGAATCTACAAATTCGTATTTATTAAACACTTGCAAATCTTCAATTCCTTCACCAACACCAATATATTTGACAGGGATTTGAAATTGATCTGAAATCCCAATAACAACTCCTCCTTTGGCAGTTCCGTCTAACTTTGTAACAGCCAAACAGGAAACTTCTGTTGCAGCAGTAAATTGTTTTGCTTGCTCAAAGGCATTTTGACCTGTGGATCCATCTAAAACCAAAAGTACATCATTTGGTGTATTTTCCACCACTTTTTGCATTACTTTTTTTACTTTAGAAAGTTCATTCATCAAACCAACTTTATTATGCAAACGACCTGCGGTATCAATAATAACTACATCAGCATTTTGAGCGACTGCACTTTGTAAAGTATCGAAAGCTACAGAAGCTGGATCACTTCCCATTTGTTGTTTCACAATTGGTACACCTACTCTATCTGCCCAAATTTGTAATTGATCTATAGCAGCTGCTCTAAATGTATCAGCAGCACCAAGAACCACATTATATCCCGACTTCTTAAATTGATAAGCTAATTTACCAATAGTTGTTGTTTTACCAACTCCATTAACCCCTACCACCATAATTACATATGGTTTTGTATTTGCAGGAATCTCAAACTGAGTAGCTTCACCTGAGTTTGTTTCAGACAATAATCCGGCTATTTCTTCTCTTAGAATACCATTCAATTCATCAGTTCCAAGATACTTATCTCTTGAAACACGCTCTTCGATTCGTTCGATAATTTTTAAAGTGGTATTTACACCAACATCAGAAGAAACTAAAATTTCTTCTAAATTATCCAATACCTCAGCATCTACTTTTGATTTTCCAGCAACAGCTTTAGTAAGCTTAGAGAAAAACGAAGTTTTCGATTTTTCTAAACCTTTGTCTAAAGTTTGTTTTGCCTCTTCGCTAATAGCTTGTTCTTTCTTATCGGAAGAGAATATTTTTTTAAAAAAACTCATACTAAAATCAGGATTTAAGTTTTTACTGATAACCTATTTGGCTCAAAATCCATTTATCAGACAAATGTAAAAATAAAAAAGCTACTTTCAAACGAAAGTAGCTTATCTATATAATGTAAAATGAATTAT
>DIST01000034.1 GCA_002421645.1 Flavobacterium sp. UBA6203 | reverse complement strand
TTTTGGTATTTAATAGTTTTCAAATTTCATTTTCGTATTATCCAACTATTCCATTTGAGGGTGATGGTATTAATAAGATTAATTCGTTTGAGAATACGAATTTATCGCTTTATGATTTTCAATTGTCAAAGCCGGCATATATAAAATACGAATGATTTAAGTGGATGTTATAAAAAGATAGAGAGTAGCATTTCATATAATATCCACTTAAATCGTCATAGAAAATAGTTTTGTTTCAGGAGCTTTTCGTATTAAACGTAAATCGAATGCCATACAAATATTACGCACAAAAGGTTTTCCTTTTTCAGTTACCATAATGCTATCATTTTGAATGGTTAAAAGGCCGTCATCTTCCATTTCTTCTAGGCTTGCTAATACAGAAGGTAATTCTGGAAAATCTAACGTTTTGTCTTTCCAAGAAGTGGTAAATTGACACATCAAATTTAAAATATGTCTTCGAATAATTAAATCTTCTGTAGTTAGAACGTGACCTCTAAAAATAGGCAATTGATTGTCTGCTAAATGCGTATAATAATCTTCTATTGTTTTCTCGTTTTGAGCAAAACTGTACCAACTATCACTAATAGAAGACACGCCTAAGCCTATCATTAATTGTGTTTTTGAGGCTGTATAACCCATGAAATTACGATGCAGTTTTCCTTCTTTGAATGAAGTATACATGCTATCGTTTTCTAATGCAAAGTGATCCATTCCAATTTCATGGTAGCCGTTTTGTGCCAATTGTTTTTTCCCTTCTTCATACAATCTGCGTTTCTCATCGTCTTTTGGCAAATCATCATCTTTAAAACCGCGTTGGCCGTTTCCTTTAATCCATGGCACGTGAGCATAGCTATAAAAAGCTAAACGATCTGGGAATAAGGATTTTGTTTTATCAATTGTATCTTTAACATCGGCTAAAGTTTGAAAGGGTAATCCGAAAATTAAGTCATGACCGATAGATGTATATCCAATTTCTTTTGCCCAAAATGTTACTTTCGCAACATTGTGAAAGGGTTGTATTCGATGAATTGCTTCTTGCACTTTTGGCGAATAATCTTGCACTCCGAAACTTACTCTTCTAAAACCTAAATTGTAAAGTGTTTGCAAATGTTGTTTTGTAGTATTGTTTGGATGTCCTTCAAAGCTAAATT
Source organism: Flavobacterium sp. UBA6203 (assembly GCA_002421645.1). Next base: position 2,155 of record DIST01000034.1, on the reverse strand, counting down.
CATGCTCTTCAGCTTTAGTGGCGTATTGAAATATTCCTTTTATTAAGTATTCAAGATTTTCTGGAGAAAAGAATGTTGGGGTGCCACCACCTAAGTGAATTTCTTTGATTATAGGTTTTCTTGGAAATAAATCGCAATATAATTTCCATTCTTTAATAACAGCTGCAATGTAGGGGTCTTCCACTTCATGACGTTTGGTAATGCGCTTGTTACAGCCACAAAAGGTACATAAACTTTCACAAAACGGAAGATGAATGTATAAGCTAATACCTTCTGTATTGTTAGATTCTTTAAACGATTGCAATAATGTTCTTTTCCAATCTTCTATGTGGAAATTTTCCTCTTCCCAGTAAGGAACTGTAGGATAACTGGTATAGCGTGGTCCGGGAACGTTATATTTTTGGACTATTGAGACTGACATTAGTATAGATTTTTAGCACCATACAAATTTATTGCGCTACAAAACAAAAAAAAATGATATTTATCATATTACGTTTGTGTAACAAATATTACAGATGAAAGTTAATCCAAATCGTATCTTTGAAGTAGAAAAAAAAATCGATTATGAATGCAAAATTTAATGATATTATAAATAGTAACGATTTGGTATTAGTTGATTTCTATGCCGATTGGTGTGGACCTTGTAAAATGATGTCACCTATTTTACAAGAAGTGAAGTTAGATTTGAAAGATGCTGTTAAAATTATAAAAGTTAATGTCGACCAACATCAAGATTTGGCGAGTCATTTTATGGTTAGAGGTGTTCCAACGTTAATGTTGTTTAAAACAGGAAAGATGTTATGGCGTCAATCGGGAGTGTTAAGTGCTAAAGATTTAACAACTATAATTAGCAATCATTTGAATTAATTTTTTTGTATATTTATAAACGAAAACAAACAAAAACATAAAAAGAATGAAATTTAAAGTATTGAGTTTGGTCATCCTATTTTTCGGATTGACTTCTTGTTTGAAGAATCAAGCAGATGGTGTTCAAGTATTGGATGTAGCCAAATATGAGAAAAAAATGGCTCAACCTGATGTGCAATTAGTAGATGTTCGTACGCCAGAAGAATTTAGTGAAGGTCATTTGGAAAATGCAATAAATATTGATGTTACGGCAGATGATTTTGATGCTAAAGTAGCAACATTAGATAAAGAAAAACCAGTAATGGTCTATTGTAAACTTGGAGGTAGAAGTTCCAAAGCGGCTACTCGATTAAAAGAATTAGGATTCAAAAACATTTCGGATTTAGAGGGTGGAATTACCAATTGGACAAATGAGAACAAACCAACAGTAAAATAAACTTAATACTTTAGATTATGAAGAAAAATGTAGGTACTGGTGATCGCTTTTTACGAGTTATGATTGGAGTGATTGCTTTAATTTTAGGACTTTCAGGAATGTTAGACGGAACCATGAAATGGGTTGCATTAGGCGTAGGCGCCGTGATGGTTGTTACAGCTTCTGTACAGTTTTGCCCGCTTTACACTTTATTAGGAATTAATACATGTAAAGTAAAACCGAAAAAATAAAAATTTATCAAATTATAGTATAAGTATGATTTACTTCGGTAAATTGTACTTTTTTATTTTATACCTTATGATAACTTGGAACGATTTTGAAAAAGTTGAAATGCGCATTGGAACTATCTTAGAAGTACAAGATTTTCCAAAAGCAAATAAACCTGCATATCAATTAACGATTGACTTTGGTTCAGAATTAGGAATTAAGAAATCTTCGGCACAAATAACCAAACATTACACTAAAGAAGATTTACTTGGAAAACAAATTATTGCCGTAGTCAATTTTCCAAAAAAACAAATTGCAGATTTTATGAGCGAATGTTTGGTATTGGGCTCAGTAGGCGAGGAAAACGATATTGTTTTGCTAACTTCTGATATTCCTGTTGAAAACGGGTTGCGTATTGGATAAAAAAAATCCCAAATTCTTAATAGAGTTTGGGAATTTATATTATATATTCAAAAGATTAAATATCGTCGAAATCAATATTAGTAAAGCTCTCAGCTGATTTTACTTCATCGTTTCCTTCAGTATAAGTTTCTCTTTTGAAATCTTTTTGATGTCTTTCTGAAATTACTTCTTCCCCTTTTTGGTCAAGAACAAAATCCGTCATTTCATCTAAAATTTCTCTGA
>DIST01000001.1:19515-21177 GCA_002421645.1 Flavobacterium sp. UBA6203 | reverse complement strand
AAGAACATTATAGAGCTCACGGCACGGGACGTCCTACAAAAAAAGAACGAAGAGATATCGACGACTATTTAGATGATAGTATCGAAACTGAAGAAATTGAATAAGATGAACTACTGGGAAGAACGCTATCAAAAAGGAGAAACGGGTTGGGATGCTGGCTCGATTACCACTCCAATAAAAAAATACATTGACCAATTAACCGATAAAAATCTAAAGATTTTAATTCCAGGAGCCGGAAATGGTTACGAATTTGATTATTTAATTGAAAACGGATTTCAAAATGTTTTTGTTGTTGATATTGCAGAAACTCCTTTAAATAACATCAAAATTAGAAAGCCAGAGTTTGCTTCACATTTGATCCATTCTGATTTTTTTGCTTTGGATATGACTTTCGATTTAATCCTAGAACAAACGTTTTTCTGCGCTTTACCACCAGAACTGCGTCCGCAATATGTTGAAAAAATGGCTTCGCTTTTAAATCCAAAAGGAAAATTAGCGGGACTATTATTTGACTTCCCATTAACCAGTGAAGCTCCGCCATTTGGAGGCTCTGAAACCGAATATTCAAATCGATTTACAGATAAATTTACAATTAAAACACTTGAAAAAGCACATAATTCGATAAAGCCAAGAGAAAATAAAGAACTCTTTTTTATCTTTGAAGTCAAATAACAACACACATGGAAAATATTATTTTAACGCACGAAGAAATCAAACACAAAACCAAACGAATTGCTTACCAAATTTACGAAACATTTGTTGACGAAAAAGAAGTAATTTTAGCTGGAATTGCCAATAACGGATTTATTTTTGCTGAAAAAATAGCTGCTGAATTAGCCTTAATTTCAGATTTGAATGTAACACTTTGTGAAGTTAAAATCAACAAACATAACCCACAAGATGTTGTAACGACTTCTATAACTCCAGAAGATTATAAAAACAAAGCCTTAGTTTTAATTGACGATGTTTTGAATTCTGGTACAACCCTAATCTACGGAGTAAAACACTTTTTAGAAGTACCTCTGAGTAAATTCAAAACAGCAGTTTTAGTAGACAGAAATCACAAAAAATACCCTGTAAAAGCTGACTTCAAAGGATTATCATTGTCGACATCGTTACAAGAACACATTCAAGTGGTTTTTGAAGAAAACAACTCGTATGCCTATTTAAGCTAATAAAGCCTTAATTTCATTTGCAATTTGCTCTACCGACTTATCATCCACGGAAACTATTTTTGTTGCCTGATGATAATAAAAGTTTCGGTCGAATAAATGTTTATTTATAAAATCCTTCAAACTAACCTCATCTTGATTGTGAAGTAATGGACGTTGGGCTTTTTCTTTTATCAATCGACTTACTAATGTATCAACAGATGCTTTTAAATAAATGGAAAGTACTCCTTCTTGAAGTAATAGTTCGTGATTGTTGTAATAACAAGGAGTTCCTCCTCCTAAACTTAATACAAAATCATACTCTTTAGTTAAAAAAGTTTTCAAAACTTCATTTTCTTTTTTACGAAAATAAATTTCTCCTTTAGATTGAAACAATTCTGTTATCGAATTGTGCGTTTCTTTTTCAATCTCTTGGTCCAAATCATAGAACGGAATTTGAAGCTGCTCCGCTAAAAAAGCCCCTACTACCGACTTACCACACCCCATGTAA
>DIST01000001.1:0-19342 GCA_002421645.1 Flavobacterium sp. UBA6203 | reverse complement strand
TCACAGAATAATTAAAGACGTTGCACTGCAACGTCTTTGTTGTTTATGGCCAAGTGGAGAAACGGTAGACTCGCCATCTTGAGGGGGTGGTGCTCGTAAGGGCGTGAGGGTTCAAATCCCTCCTTGGTCACTTTTATTTTACTCTTTATTCTCTCTTATCTTTTCTTTGTTTAACTAAAACAAAACTATCGTTAAACATTTTTTTATCCAAATACTTTTTTTGTTCACTATTTTTATTACTTTTGTTAAACAAAAAATGAAATGAGAAATGAACAACGTTAAGAATGTTTTCAGTATCAAAGATTTAGAAAATCTTTCAGGAATAAAAGCGCATACCATTCGTATTTGGGAAAAACGCTATAATGTGTTAGAGCCTATGCGCTCGGATACCAACATACGTTCTTATGATATCAAGAATTTACAAAAACTATTAAATATAGTTTTACTTCATAATTACGGATATAAAATTTCAAAGATTGGTTCGTTAACACAAGAGCAAATCAACCAACTTGCTAACGACATTATTTCAGAAAAAAGTGCAAAAAATCACGCTATCAGTACTTTTAAAATGGCGATGATGAATTTTGATCAATCGTTGTTTTTCAATACGTATAATCAATTATTAAGTGAGAAATCATTTCGTGAAGTATTTTACACTGTTTTTATACCACTGATGCAAGAAATCGGTTTTCTATGGCAAACCGAAACCATTTCTCCAGCACACGAACACTTCATTAGTTACCTAATCAAACAAAAACTTTTAATTAATACCGAAAAAGTACAAATACTAGAGCCTACAAAAACAGACAAGGTTTTTGTTTTATTTCTACCACTGAACGAAGTACACGAACTAGGATTAATGTATTTGAATTACGAAATCTTACTTAAAGGTTACCAAACCATATATCTAGGAGAAAGTATTCCAACGGATAGTTTGTTAGATTTAATTAATTCATACGAGAAAATATCCTTTGTAAGTTATTTGACTGTAGAACCTAATCAAGAAGAAATTGATGAATATATGATTGACATTCAAGCCAAACTTCTTGAAAACACGAATCATGAATTGCTATTATTAGGTAGAATGACGCAGTCGATATCATCCAAAGTTATCAAAAATAACGTACATGTATTTAATAGTATAGAAGAACTTTCAAATACTTTGTAAAAAGATTTGTTTTGTTTAACTTTTTTGTTATTTTTGTTAAACAAAATAAAAGAAACAAGTGAGTAAAAAAATTGCCATAATCGGATCGGGATTTTCTTCGTTAGCTGCTGCTTGCTATTTAGCTAAACAAGGCAATGAAGTAACTGTTTACGAAAAAAACAGTACAATAGGTGGAAGAGCACGTCAACTAAAAAAAGAAGGCTTTACTTTCGATATAGGTCCAACATGGTATTGGATGCCCGATGTATTTGAGCGCTTCTTTGCTGACTTTGGCAAAAAACCTTCTGATTATTATGAATTAATAAAATTATCTCCTGCCTATCAAGTGTATTTTGGTCACTTAGATTTTGTCACTATTGCTGATAATCTTCCAGAAATTGTAAAAACTTTTGAATCTATTGAGAAAGGAAGTGGAAAACAATTAGAGCAATTTATGGCGGAAGCAAAAAGCAATTATGATATCGCTATTAAAGATTTGGTATATCGTCCAGGAGAATCTCCTTTGGAATTGATTACTTTAGAAACAGCTAAAAAAGTGAATCAATTTTTCAGTAACATCAAAAAAGATGTTCGAAAACGATTCAAGAATATGAAATTGGTTCAAATTTTAGAGTTTCCCGTGTTATTTCTAGGAGCAAAACCAAGCGATACACCTTCTTTTTACAACTTTATGAACTTTGCCGACTTTGGTTTGGGAACTTGGCATCCAAAAAACGGGATGTACTCGGTTATTTTAGCTATGGAAACACTGGCTAAAGAATTAGGAGTCAAAATCGAAACCAATGCGAATGTGCAAAAAATTGAAGTAAGCGCAGGAAAAGCTACAGGATTACTTGTAAATAATAAAATTGTAATTGCCGATGTGATTCTTAGTGGTGCTGATTATCATCATTCAGAAACATTATTAGATAAAAAATATCGCCAATACTCAGAAATTTACTGGGAGAACAAAACATTCGCACCTTCTTCGCTCCTATTTTATGTTGGGTTTGATAAAAAAATTGAAAACGTAGAACATCACTCTTTATTTTTTGATGTAGATTTTGATATACATGCTGAAGCTATTTACGATAATCCAAAATGGCCAGAAGAACCTTTATTTTACGCAAGTTTTCCATCAAAAACAGATGAAAATTCAGCTCCAAAAGGAAATGAAGCAGGGATCTTTTTAATTCCTTTAGCTCCAGGATTAGAAGATACAAACGAATTAAGAGAATTATATTTTGAAAAAATAATAAAACGATTAGAACGACTAACTAATCAAAGTGTAAAAAATAATATTATCTTTAAAGAATCATTTTGTGTAAATGATTTTGTTAAAGAATATAATTCGTACAAAGGGAATGCGTATGGTATGGCGAATACCTTATTGCAAACTGCTTTTTTAAGACCTAAATTGAAAAGTAAAAAAGTGCAAAATTTGTATTTTACTGGACAGTTAACCGTGCCAGGACCAGGGGTTCCACCGTCCTTAATTTCAGGAAAATTAGTTGCCGATTTAATAAAAAAGTATCAATAGTATGAAGTCCATTTTTGATAACGTTTCATTTGATTGTAGCGTAAAAGTTACGAAAGCGTACAGCACATCATTTTCATCTGCTGTAAAAATGTTGGCTCCTAGTATCCGACAAGACATCTATAACATTTACGGTTTTGTTCGCTTTGCGGATGAAATTGTAGATACTTTTCACGATTACGATAAAGAAGCCTTGTTTTCTCAGTTTGAAAATGAATTAAGTTTAGCGCTATCACAAAAAATTAGTTTAAATCCAATTTTAAATTCATTTCAACATACTGTGAATAAATATAATATTCCACAGGAAATGATTGATGCTTTTATGAAAAGTATGAAATTAGATTTGAGCAAAAGTGAATACAAAACAACAGAAGAATATCAAGAATATATTTATGGTTCAGCTGATGTTGTGGGATTAATGTGCTTGAAAGTTTTCGTAAACGGAAATGATGAAAAGTACAATGAATTAAAAGATTCGGCTATGCGTTTAGGTTCGGCTTTTCAAAAAGTGAATTTCTTACGCGACTTAAAAGCAGATTTTGAAGAATTAAGTAGAACTTATTTTCCAAATACCGATTTGAATCATTTAGATGAAAAATCAAAACAAGAAATCATTGCTGATATTGAAAGTGATTTTGAAGCTGCTTATGAAGGAATTAAAAACTTACCTTTAGAGGCTAAATTTGGAGTTTATACGGCGTACAGATATTATAAAAAATTATTGAAAAAGCTTCAAAAAACACCTTCTTTAGAAATCAAAAATACGCGTATACGAGTTTCTGATTATCAAAAAGTAGAATTATTGGCTAGATGTTACGTCAAATACAGATTAAATATAATTTAAAACTAATAGTATGTGGTTACACGTTTTAGTATTTTTTACAACCTTTTTCTTTATGGAATTTATGGCTTGGTTTAGTCATAAATATATTATGCACGGCTTTTTATGGAGTTTACATGCCGATCATCACAAAAAAGATCATGATTCATGGTTTGAACGAAATGATGCTTTCTTTATTTTTTATGCTGTTGTGAGTATTGGTTGTTTTTTATTATGGCAGCACAATATACTAGAAATAGGATTAGCAATTGGATTAGGAATTTTCGCTTACGGATTGGCTTATTTCTTAGTACATGACATTTTTATTCACCAACGATTTAAATTGTTTAGAAACGCAAACAATCGTTATGCTAAAGCTGTTAGACGCGCTCACAAAATGCATCACAAACACATCGGAAAAGAACACGGAGAATGTTTCGGAATGTTGATTGTTCCTTTGAAATACTTCAAAAACTAAATAATCCCGCAACTGCGGGATTATTTTATTTCATAAGTTGTTGTAAGGGTTTCAATTGCTCCATATCCACTTGTGATTTTTGGAGTAAACTCAACATATTCATTATATGCGTTGGATTCATATCGTTTCCTAAAACACGAACTACTGCGAAACCATTTTCTTTCTTTCCAGCTAAAACTACAAACTCTTCAATGTGTTCGTCATCATTACCAACGAAATAAATAGCTGCGCCATCGTTTCCTGAACCTACTTTCATTAATTGCTGATAGCTTTCGTCTTTCAAAATAGCTTTAACTTCTTTGATTTCTTTATCATATCCAGTAATATCAGTTGAATCAGCTCTAAAAGCCAGAATATTCATTTTTTCAAACGATTCCAAAGCTGCTTTCTCAGTTTCAGATAGGGAAACTTTATCGGTTTTAATGATATTAGAAGCTAAATCTAATGCAATAAACTTAGGTGATTCCGTATTCTTTACAAAATACTTTTGAAGTGTGGGTTTATCTTCACAACTCCAAAGTAAAATCACACTTGAAACAAGTAATAAAAACTTTTTCATGATTTATTTTTTTGAAGCTTTTTTCAAATCATCACCACCTGGTAAATTCATTTTTTCGGTTAACATAGAAATTTCATCTAAGCTAAAGTTTCCAGTTAATGATAAAACCACTGTTCCTGCATCTTTAATATTAGAACCTTCAACAAACATTAAAAGTTCTTTTACAATGTCTGATGTTGCTCCAGATTTCACATAAATTTTTACATTTTTACCATCGCCATTCACACGCATTAATTCTTCTAATGGATTCGATTTTAAGTAACTATTTACAGTCGCTTTCATATCGGCACTAATTTTTGTATTGCTTGTGGTAAACACTTTTAAATTGTCTAATTTTTTAAGCAAGTTCATGTATTGTTGCATTTCTTTATCTTTTGCATCTACTTTTACCTTACTCATCATTTCAAACATCTTCTTATTTACAATAACCGATGCTACTCCTTCTTTATCTTCAAATTTATCAAAAGCGCCTTGTGCAAAAGATACTGTTGATGCCATTAAAAACGCTATAACTACTACTAAATTTTTCATTTTTCTTATTATTTAAAAATTGTTTTTTTTGTTTTTTCGTATTCATTTAAATAAGCTACACTTTCCATGCCAACGTTTACTTGTTCTGAAACCATTAACAAAGCTTTTTGTGTAGCTACAAAGGCTTCTTCTGGATTATCATACGTTCCTAAATCTTCATGTTTAGGTTCTGATGGATAAAAATAGAAGGTGGCCAATCCAAAAAGTACAACAAAACTTGCTGCAATACCTATCCATTTTACAGTACTTTGTTTTCTAGGTTGTAATGGAAGTTTTTGCTTGAATTGCGTTCCTTTTTGTGTTTCAAAGTAACCAAATAGCGTTTGATATTTTACCAAATGCGGCGCCACATCGTTGGAAGAAAAATAGGCCTTTAATTGTTTTTCTTCTGCTATTGTAGTTGCTCCTTGAAAGTATTTTTCCAATAATTGTTCAACTAACTTGAGTTCCATAATTATGTGTTTTTTCTATTTGTTCTCTTAGGGTTTTTCGTGCTCTTGAAAGTGCTACTCGAACCGCTGTTTCATTCATTTCTAATACTTGAGCGATTTCCGAAAATTCATATTCTTCAATTTCTCTAAGTTGTAATATTAATCGTTGTTGTTCGGGTAAATCGTTCATTAACTTTTCGGCCCATTGCAACGTATTTTGATGCTCTATTTGTGTTTCTACACTAGCTTGCTTGTCTTGATAATTGTTATGCACAATTTGCAAATTGGTAGCTCTTTTGCTTTTGAGTTGATCCAAACAATAATTCTTAGTCATCGTCATCGCTAAAGCTTCAACACTATTATATTGTTCCAAAGAACTGTTTTTATTCCACAACCTTACTAAAACTTCCTGAGTAGCATCTTCTGCTTCTTCTGTACTAACGAGCATTCGCTTCGCTAAACGAAATAACTTATCCTTAAAAGGAGTGATTATTTGTACAAACTCGTTTTGGTTCATAGTAATTAGTTGGTTTATAATGAAGACGAATGTAATTTAATTTTGTTACAAATAAAAAAAAGGTTCTGATAAAAAAATATCAAAACCTTTTAAAATCAAATATTTAACTTTAGTTAAAACATGAAATTCAAACCTAATTTATAATTTCTTCCTCTTGTATTGTATCCAATTAATTCTTGGAAATCTTCATTAAGTATATTAGTTACAGTTCCAAAAATATGTAAACGCTTTGGTAATAATTCATATGAAATATTCGAATTAACCAACTGATAAGCGGCTAAATTAACAGCTTGCGTTGCCCAAATATTCGAATCGTAATAGGCATCGCTTCTTTTATCTACATATTGATAATTGATTCCGAAAGTTCCTCTTTTGAATTTGTAATTCAAATCGACATTTCCTTTGTGTTTTGGAATCAAACGGTTTAATTGTTGTTCTACTTCTGTGAAAGTATAATTTCCACCAATATTGAAACGTTCTGATAAGGTATAACGAACGCTTGTTTCTACTCCTTTTGCATTGTAAGTTCCGTCGATGTTGATATAATTTGAAGCAAACGTTATTGGATCTGTAAAAAATCCAAACGTATTTTCTTCTTCTCTATAAAAACCAACCGCATTTATCGTTAATTTTTTATTCAACAATTGCGTTTCAAAACCAAATTCTGCCGTAGCATTTTCTTCTGGTGTTAAGTCTAAATTCCCGTAAGGTCCGTATAATTGATATAAACTTGGCGTGATGAAAGCCGTACTATACGAAGCTAACACTTTCAAAGGTAAATTTTCAAATGAATAACTCGGATTGAAATTATACACTACTTGATTTCCGTATTCGCTATGGGTGTTGAAACGAGCTCCTGCGTTGATGTTCAAACCAAAATCAGAATTAAAAACCAAGGTAGCATACGGATCTAATAAATTAAACTTCGCTCCTTCTCTTGCCACATCAGTGTAAGCGTCTTTTTGTGTCATATCGAAATACTGATATTGCGCACCTAAGACTAAATATACTTGCTTACTGAAGTTGTATTTATTGAAAGCATCAATCGAAACACTTCTTCCTGAATAATTGTAATTATCAATGGTTCCCGACCAAGAATTTGAAATATTTAAAACTCTATCAATTGTTGAAGCTCCTGCGTTAATTGCAAATTCTCCTTTGTTGTATTTGTATTTTGGTAAGAATCCGATTCTGAATTGTTCCGAAAAACTGTTATTGTTCAAATCATCAGCATTAGCGATAATTCCATCAAACGAATTGTCGAATGTGTTTTTGATTCGGTCATAATTTCCGAAAAATTCAAAACTTAATTTATCATTTGCTTTGAACCCAATTTTCTGCAACACATTCACTCTTGAAAACGTATCTTCTTCAAAATTTTCTCCTGCGGCTTCTGACATTCCTTTGGTTTCGGTACTGTTTAAAGTCGTCATGTACGAAACTTTATTGATTGTTCCATTTACAGATAATCCTTGATTGAAATCTTGTGCACTCGTTTTTGAAGTATTTGAAGTATTTTGCGTTCCCATATTGATGTACGCATTACCAGAAATTTCCTTTTTAGCTGATTTTTTCAGAGTAATATTGATAACTCCGGTTGCAGCTCCAGTTCCGTATAACGTACTCGAAGCGCCTTTCATTACTTCAATTTTCTCAATTTGTTCTACTGGAATTAAACGTAAATCATATTCGATATTAATTCCTGAAGCATCAGAAACTGGAACACCATCAATATAAATGGCAACTTGACGATTACGACCACCACGAATGTAATAGCCTAAATTTTTTCCGTTAAACGATTGATTTCCGTTGATTTCAACTCCAGCAACCTGACTCAACACGTTAGCTAAATTTTGACCTTTTTTAGCTTCTAAGTCTTGAGCGGTAATGACTTCAATAATTTTACCTGATTTTTCTTTGCTTTGCGCAAATTTTGTGTCCGAAATAACAACTTCTTGTAAGTTGTTCACTTTTAGCGTATCTGAATCTTGAGCATACGCAAAAGCAGTAGCTAGTGTAAATACACTTAAGCCAATAAACTTTTTGTTCATTTTAGGGTTAATAAAAATTTAATAAATTGGGGAGAAAAGCACAGAATTTACCCATACTCAAACTTTTTTTCCCGAAAGTTTGTTACTCAATGAATGTGGCAGGTCTCCTGGCTTGCGTCTTGTTATCAACCTTCTCATTCGCCAAGGCGAACAATGGTAATGTAGAAAATAACAAGCTTGATAGCTTACAGTTGCGGGTACAGCTTAGGTTTTTCACCTAATTCCCTTTTAATGTTGTTTTGAAAAATTCAGAAACAACAACCAAAATTCGGGTGCAAATTTACATTAATTTTAATAGAATGCAATTTTTAAAAAACATTCTTCAATGAAACAATAATCTACTTCTTCTTATTCATCTTACGCCACAACCAAATAAAGCCAATTACAAAATGTGCTAAAATAATAGTTGCTACTGCATAAAGGAAAGCGTTAGAATCTGTTCTCATGTTTTTATTGCAAATTTAATGGTTTTTGATAAATCGTTTGGCATCATTTGTTACATATAATCTGTTTTTGAATGTAAAGTACTACTTTTGCAAAAAACAATTTCATGCGCCATTATTTCTTCTTAGTCTTTTTATTTTTAGGATTTATCCAATGTAAAGAATCGAAAAACTCAGCAAATCTTAGTACTTCTGTAGAAAATAGCATTCAACATGCGGAAGGATTTTCTATTGAGAAATATGATGGATTATCGGTGGTAAAAGTTTCTAATGCGTATCCGGAAGCTAAAGATAATTACACCTATGTGCTTCACAAAAAAGGCGTTCAAATTCCTGATAGTTTGCAACAATTTACTGCGATTGAAGTACCTATTAAAAAAATAATTGTTACTTCAACAACACATATTCCAGCATTAGAATCATTAGGAGTTGAAAATACTTTAATTGGTTTTCCAACCACACAATATATTTCATCAGAAAAAACAAGAGATTTAATCGATGCTGGAAAAGTGCGCGATTTAGGCTCTAATCAAGGATTGAATACCGAAGTCATTTTAGACATTCAACCTGATGTAATTGTTGGTTTTAGTGTAGATGGTGATTTGAAAACCTACAAAAACTTAGAAAAAAATGGTCAGAAAATCATATTCAATGGCGATTGGACCGAAAAAACACCTTTGGGAAAAGCGGAATGGATTAAGTTCTTTGGCGCTTTGTATGATTTAGACGAAAAAGCAACCGAGATTTTCAATTCGATAGAGAAAGAATACAATTCCGTATTAGCTTTAGCGAAAAATGCCAAATCCCAACCCATCATTTTTGCAGGCGCTATATACGAAGACCAATGGTTTTTACCACAAGGCGATAGTTGGGCAGCCTATTTCTTAAAAGAAGCCAACGGAAATTATTTATGGAAAGATTCCAAAGGAACTGGAAGCTTAGCTTTATCTTTCGAAAGTGTTTTAGACAAGGCAAAAGATGCTGATTTTTGGATTGGTCCAGGGCAATTTAGTTCTATCAAACAAATTTTAGAGAGTAACCCTAATTACATTTACTTTAAAGCTGTAAAAAATAAAAACGTGTATTCCTTTAGCACTAAAAAAGGAAAAACAGGTGGTGTTATTTATTACGAATTAGCACAAAATCGTCCTGATTTGGTTTTAAAAGACATCGTAAAAATTTTACATCCCGAAATGTTACCCGATTATGAATTGTTCTTTTTCGAGAAGTTAAAATAATGTAATTTAGCCAAAATTTCAATTCATGCCATTAAACAAAAAACAAAACCTTCTTTTCATCCTCTTGCTGGTCGCAATGGTGTTTTTGTTTTTGGTGAATATTAGTTTGGGTTCAGTTTCTATTCCTTTGAAAGAAGTCGTTAACGGACTTTTATCGCAAGACATGAGTAAGGAAAGTTGGGAAATTATTCTATGGAATTTTCGTTTTCCAAAAGCCATAACCGCAATTTTAGTAGGAATCGGACTTTCGATGAGCGGCTTGTTGATGCAAACGTTGTTTAGAAATCCGTTGGCTGGACCTTATGTTTTAGGATTGAGTTCGGGTGCGAGTTTGGGAGTGGCATTTGTCATTTTAGGAACCGGATTTTTACCCACCTTCATCTCATCCTTCTTTTTATCGAATTACGGATTAATACTAGCTTCAAGTTTAGGAAGTTTATTGGTTTTTATGGCCGTTCTATTGGTATCGAAAAAATTAAAAGACACCATGGCAATTCTGATTGTCGGATTAATGTTTGGAAGTTTCACAAGTGCTATTGTTTCGGTTCTATCCTATTTTACTACAGCTGAAAAATTACAGAAATTCACCTTTTGGTCAATGGGAAGTATTTCGAATTTATCTTGGAATGAAATTTCGCTTTTATCCGTTTTTGTTATTATCGGAATTGGAATTAGTTTTATGGTTATCAAACCTTTGAACGCTTTATTATTAGGAGAAAAATACGCTCAAAGCATAGGAATTAATTATAAGAAAACACGTTTTTTAATCATTATCGCCACCAGTATTTTAGCTGGAAGTATCACCGCATTTGCAGGTCCGATTGCTTTTATTGGTTTAGCCGTTCCGCATATGGCAAAATTGTTATTTCAAACGAGTAATCATTTTGTATTGTTTTGGAGTACGCTTTTACTTGGCGCCATTGTGATGCTTTGTTGCGATACGATTGCACAAGTTCCAGGAAATGATATTACCTTGCCGATTAATGCAATAACCTCTGTAATTGGTGCTCCAGTGGTGATTTGGTTGTTAGTTAAGAAGAAACGATTTTAAGTTATAACCACATAGAAACATAGGTTTATTTTCTTTTGAGAATAATATAGAAAACATGTTTTTAATCATAGATTGTTAAATTAAATTATTATATTAAAACTAAGTTTCTATCCAAAAAACAAAAGTTATATGACACAAAAATATTTAGATGAACTAACATTTAATATCATTGGAGCTGCAATTGAAGTGCATAAAAACATGGGAAGTGGATTATTGGAAAGTGTTTACCAACAATGCATGATTGAGGAATTAACCAATAGAAATATAAATTTTGTTTCCGAATTTAAAGTTCCTGTAGTTTACAAAGGAAAAGAATTAGATATTGAATTTCGTTGTGATTTATTCATAGAAAATTGTTTAATAGTTGAATTGAAATCAGTTTCTGAAATAAAACCAATTCATGATGCTCAAGTTTTGAATTACATGAATTTATTAAAAGTCCCAAAAGGAATTATTATTAACTTTAATTGTTTCAATATTTTCAGAGAAGGTCAAAAAACTTTTGTAAACGAGTATTTCAAAAAGTTAGAAAAAGAATAAAACTATATAAAATTTTAGTTTCTAAATAAAACTCTTTGAAAAAATCTATGTTTCTATGTGGTAAAACCTATTTCAAACATCAGAAACACAAAAAACCTATATAAAACTTTAGTTTCTAAATAAAACTCTCAAAAAAACTATGTTTCTATGTGGTAAAACCTATTTTTGTAATTCAAAATGAGCAATCAAAATTTCACCATACAAACCCAAAACCTTTCGATTGGCTACAAATCCAAATCGGAAACGATTACTATCGCTCAAAATATCAATCTAAGTTTAGAAAAAGGCAAATTAATCGCATTAATTGGTGAAAACGGAATCGGAAAATCTACTTTATTAAAAACAATTACTGGAATTATTCCACCATTATCGGGTGAAATAACTTTACTAAATAAATCGCTTCAAAGATATAAACCACTTGATTTGGCTCAGGAATTGAGCATCGTTTTAACCGAAAAATTACCACCAAGTAATTTAACCGTT
Organism: Flavobacterium sp. UBA6203; assembly: GCA_002421645.1. Next base: position 7,516 of record DIST01000001.1, on the reverse strand, counting down.
TACGAAATAATCGCTTTAGGAAGACAGCCTTACACCAATTGGTTAGGCACTTTATCCGAAGAAGACAAAACGAAAATTGAAGAAGCTATTTCACTTACAGAAATCCAACATTTGGTTCACAAAAAACATGATGAAATTAGCGATGGACAATTGCAAATTGCATTGATAGCTCGCGCTTTGGCTCAAGATACTTCGATTATCATTTTGGATGAACCTACGACCCATTTAGACTTGGTTCATAAAGCTACTTTATTAAAACTGTTGCAAAAACTTACACATGAAACCGGCAAAACCATTCTCTACTCTACACATGACATCGATTTAGCGATTCAAATGACTGATGAAATGATTGTGTTTACACCGAATCAAATTGTGCAAGACCAACCTTGTAATTTAATTCAAACTGGGATTTTTAACTCGTTGTTTGATACTGAACATTTGACTTTTGATGCTTCGATTGGTAAGTTTAAAATCAAATAATTTATCCCAATTTTACCTTTTGTTTAACGCTTCGTATTTTCAATTTTCATAATTTTACTAAAAAAAGTTATGAAGTACATTTACATTACCTTACTCTTTGCAACATTGAATAGTTTTGGACAATTAGTAAAAGTGGATTACGCAGATGGTAATCAAAAATTAGAAGGTTTTTTTGCTAAAGCTCAAAAAGCAAATCCAAAAAAAGCTGGTGTTATCGTATTACCTGCTTGGATGGGTGTTGACGCTCATGCTAAAGAATCAGCGGAAGCTTTATCTAAATTAGGCTATCATGCTTTTGTAGCGGATATTTATGGAGTTGGAAACAATCCAAAAAACACGGGTGAAGCTGGAAAAAATGCAGGTTTCTACAAAAACAATCCTGCAGAATACCAAAAAAGAATTCAATTGGCGATTGACCAATTAGTAAAAGCTGGTGCTGATAAAAACCAAATTGCAGTAATTGGTTATTGTTTTGGTGGAACTGGCGCTATCGAAGCAGCTCGTGGCAACTTAAACGTAAAAGGAGTAGTTTCTTTTCATGGTGGTTTAGGAAAAGCGGCAAATAGTCCAACGAATGAAATTAAAGCGAAAGTTTTAGTGTTACATGGTGCCGATGATCCTTATGTTCCTGCAAAAGAAATTGAAGCTTTCCAAAACGAAATGCGCGAAACTAAAGCCGATTGGCAAATGAATTATTACGCAAATTCAGTTCATGCTTTTACTCACAAAGATGCAGGAAGCGATAACAGCAAAGGCGCTGCTTACAACGAATTAGCTGATAAAAGAAGTTGGGAAGCGATGAAAACGTTTTTTATGGAGATTTTTTAACATCTTAGTTTCATCATTTTTAAAAGCTTTAAAATTATTGAATCTACAGCTTTAGGTTATAAACTATAAAACTAAAGTAGAATGATGTAAAACATGGAATAATTTTAAGTATTAAATTGATAATTTTAACTATTCCATGTCTAAAAATATTTTGAAAAACAACAAATGAGAATTTTATTAATAACAATTACATTGTTTTGCTTACAGAAAATGTTTGCTGACCAACCAAGAATTAGATATTCGTTTAAAAGTCAAAATTTAAAGTATGAATTAAAACCTTGTGATACTATATTTTCAGACAATAAAATTTACACAGATTCAACATTTGATAAAAAAACAAACACTTACATCAAATCAACATATTCATATCCCGATAGATATTATTGGGGACTATATGATACCGAAACCAATCAAAAACTATACACAATCAAAAACGACACCTTATCAATTCAAATGAAAACTGCTATAATCTCAAATGATGGACAAAATATTGCTATCATTGATGATTATTCAGGAGGATTTGCAATTCAAGAATTAGAAATCTTGACTTTTTATGAAAGAGATAAAAAAATTAAAAGCATAAAACTTGGTGAGATACTAGAAAATATGTGTTCTGTAACATATTCTGTAAGTCACATGCATTGGTGTACAAGTAATTTTAAATTTAATGTCCGAAATGAGTTTTCAATTAATACAAATGAATTTTATATTTATACATTCGATAAAAACGGTCAAATAGTTAGTAAAATTAGTGACAAAAATATTAACGAAGATGATAATTTAGCTGTTGGAACAATCAAAAGAATTGGTAGAAATAAATATTCTATTGAAATTAAATATTGCATAAGAGGAAAATTAATTCCCTATGAAATCTTACAAATAGAATGTAAAGATCGAGAAATGAAGAAAATTTATGGAAAACTTTATGGTTTTTTAAAATCAAAAAACAAAGTCATGAAAAATGAATTTACACGAACATTTTTAATTATTAAATCGAAAATTCAAAAAGTAAATTTTGCAATACCTATCTATAATTCAAATACATATTGCAATTATTTAAATAATATTCAATAGCTTCTACTTAAATAAATATTTTTTCACACATCAAAACCACTCACTTCGGTAACTTCACCCGCTTTTAAATCATTCAAATGAATGTTTCCGACACGCACACGAACCAATCGCAATGTTGGAAAACCAACAGCAGATGTCATTTTTCGTACTTGACGAAATTTTCCTTCGGTTAATGTTATCGAAACCCAAGAAGTTGGTCCGTGACGTTCATCTCGAATCTTTTTTCCGCGTTCGCCTAAATTTGGTTCAGATTCTAATTTAAAAGCTTTACATTTTTTGGTTTTGTATTTTTTTCCATGTAAACCGATTTCGACTCCTTTTTTTAATTGTTCAACGGCTTCTTCGGTAATAATTCCATCGACTTGAGCATAATATTCTTTTTCGACTTTTTTACTTCGGACAATTTCGCTCATCATGCCGTCTGTCGTCAACAAAAGTAATCCTTCTGAATCTTCGTCTAAACGACCAATTGCCATAGTGTTTTCGGGAAAATCGTATAATTCGCCCAACAACTTTTTCTTGCGTTTTAATTGGTAAATAAACTGCGATAAATATCCGTAAGGCTTGTGAATAAGGAAATGATGATGCATCAGATTTTATAAATTATAATTTCTGTTGTCAAATTTAACAATAAAATACTGGAACAAATAATATCTTTGTATCTATAATTTAAAACAAATGAAATACTATTACGCCCTATTTTTTATAGTTTTATCAACATTGGCTCATGCACAAACTTCAAAAGGAAAAATAATAAATTTAGAAGGAATTTCCATTTCTGATGTTTACATTCAAAATATCCAAAACAAATCACATGCGCATTCCAATTATAAAGGAGAATTCAATTTAGAAAATTCAAAAATTGGCGATAGCATTAGTCTTTCTCACAAAAATTTCGATGAATTAAGGACCGTTCTTACCGAAACTGGAATGTACACTTTGAATCCGAAAGCAGTAAGTTTGAAAGAAGTCGTTATTACGAATGAACTAAATCATTTACATGAAATTTCAAAAATAGATTTAAAAACAAATCCTGTAAATTCACCCCAAGAATTACTACGAATTGTTCCTGGATTATTCATTGGTCAACATGCTGGTGGTGGAAAAGCAGAACAAATCTTTTTACGCGGTTTTGATATCGACCACGGAACCGATATTGCCATAACTGTTGATGGAGTTCCCGTAAACATGGTGTCTCACGGACATGGGCAAGGGTATGCTGATTTACACTTTTTACAACCTGAAACTGTTGATAATGTAGATTTTGATAAAGGTTCATATTTTGCCAATAAAGGAAATTTAGCTACTGCAGGCTATGTAGATTTCAGTACAAAAGACCGAATCAAAAACGATGAAATGGCAATGGAAATTGGACAATTCAATACACAGCGTATTCGAGGAATGTTCAATTTAATTTCTTCAGACAAAGAGAGTTTGTTTTTCTCAGGTTCGTATTTGCAAACCGATAGTTACTTTGATTCGCCACAAAATTTTAATCGAACTAATCTATTTTCTAAATACACTTTATATAACGAAACTTCTAAATTATCATTTTCAATATTTCATTTTGATAGTAAATGGAATGCTTCAGGGCAAATTCCGCAAAGAGCCGTTGATCAGGGTTTAATTGGCCATTTTGGTGCGATTGATGATACCGAAGGCGGAAATACAAGTCGAAGTATTGTAAACATGAAACACGAAAAACAATTGTCTGAAAATTCGAGTTTGAAAACTAGTGCTTATGTTTCGTTATATGATTTTGAATTGTATTCTAACTTTACTTTTTTCTTGGAAGATCCAATAAATGGAGACCAAATTAGACAAAAAGAAAAACGAACAACTTTCGGATTAAACTCTGAATTTGACAAACATACTTCAATCAAAAACACACCCCTTAACTATCAAATAGGAATGTGTTTACGACAAGATAAAGTGAATGATATTGAACTTTCTCATACTGCTAATCGTGTTACAACACTAGAAAATATAATGTTGGGCGACATAAACGAAAGCAATTTATCTGGTTACGGAAATACGGAATTCAAATTCAACAAATTAATTGTGAATGCCGGACTTCGTTATGATTATTTCAAATTTGATTACTATGACAAATTGAGTCCAACTTATTCAAACGAAGCCGTAAACAAAGGAATTTTAAGTCCTAAATTGAATTTTCTTTACAAATACAATGACAAACTTCAAGTATTTTTAAAATCGGGAAAAGGGTTTCATAGTAACGATACTCGTGTAAACGTAGCGAATGGTGGAAGAAAAACATTACCTGCTTCGTATGGTTCAGATTTAGGTTTTGTATGGAAACCAACTCCAAAATTAATCATCAATTCAGCGCTTTGGTATTTATTTTTGGAACAAGAATTTGTATACGTTGGCGATGCGGGAATCGTAGAACCAAGTGGAAAAACCGCAAGAAAAGGAATCGATTTAGGTCTACGTTATCAATTCACAGATTGGCTATTCTTAAATGCAGATTACACTTATACGAATGCTAAAAGTACTGAAGAACCAAGTGGAAATAATTACATCCCGTTGGCTCCAAAAACCACTTTTATGGGAAGTTTAAGCGTGATTAAAAATCGTTTTTCGGGTTCTTTTAAAAGTCGCTATTTAGGCGATAGACCTGCAAATGAAGATTATTCTTTAACCGCAAAGGGTTATTTTGTTTCCGATTTGAATTTGAATTATACCTACAAAAATTTTACAGCAGGAATTTTAATCGAAAACATCTTTAATACGGAATGGAACGAAACTCAGTTTGAAACCGAATCTCAACTTCAAGGAGAAACCTCATCTGTTACCGAAATTCATTTCACACCTGGAACTCCATTTAATTGTAGAGCAGTTTTGAGTTACAAGTTTTAAATAATTCGAAAAATAGTAGTACTTTTAACTTCAGATAATAATTTTTTTTATGCCAGAATCCATGCTTATTTTAATTACTTTTATTGTAGCACTTGCCGTTGGAATTTTCATCGGAAAGTTGCTTTTTACCGCCAAATCACAATCTGAAAAATCAGGTTTAGAAGAACGAATTAACGGACTTTTAAATCAAATGGAACAATTGAAAGCGCAATTTCAAACCGAGCGCAATCAATTTGAAAAATCACTTACCCAACTTTCATCCGAAAAAGAAAATCTGCAAAAAGAAAAGGAATCTTTAGCCATTCATTTAGCTAAAAAAGAAAATGATTTCGACAATTTATTGGAACGAAATAAAGAACAAAAGCAAGAAGTAGAGCAACTTCAGGAAAAATTCACCAAAGAATTTGAAAATCTAGCTAATAAAATTCTAGAAGAAAAAACCGTTAAATTCACCGAACAAAATAAGGAGAATTTGAAAAATATTTTGTCACCACTACAAGACAAAATCCAACTTTTTGAAAAGAAAGTCGAAGATACGCACAAAGAAAGTATCGATTATCATGCCGCATTACGCCAACAAATATTGGGGCTTCGCGAAATGAACGAACAAATGAGTAAGGAAACCATCAATTTAACCAAAGCGTTAAAAGGCGACAGCAAAATGCAAGGAAATTGGGGTGAATTAGTGTTGGAACGCGTGTTAGAAAAATCAGGATTAGAGAAAGATAGAGAATATTTCGTGCAACAAAGTCACGTTACAGAAGACGGCAATCGTGTGTTCCCCGATGTCATCATCAATCTTCCTGATAGCAAGAAAATGATTATCGATTCGAAAGTAACCTTAACCGCTTACGAACGTTACATCAACGAAGAAGATTCGGAAGTGAAAAGTCAACATTTAAAAGAACATATTGTTTCGATAAATCGTCATGTGGAGCAGTTGAGTAGCAAAAATTACCACGATTTGTACCACATGGAAAGTCCAGATTTTGTCTTGTTGTTTATTCCAATAGAATCTGCTTTTGCAGTGGCTTTGAATGAAGATACGAGTTTGTATAACAAAGCTTTCGAGAAAAATATTGTAATTGTAACACCTTCTACCCTTTTGGCAACTTTACGTACGATTGATAGTATGTGGACCAATCAAAAACAACAAGAAAATGCGATTGAAATTGCGCGTCAGGCTGGTGCTTTGTATGATAAATTTGAAGGTTTTGTTTCCGATTTGATTAAAATTGGAAAGAAAATGGACGAAGCCAAAGCCGAATATGGTAACGCCATGAATAAGTTAATTGACGGTAAAGGAAACTTAATTACTAGCGTTGAAAAACTTAAAAAAATGGGAGCAAAAGCAAAAAAAGCACTTCCAGAAGCTGTATTAAAAAGAGCTAATGCAGATACTGAACCAACTGAAGAAATCGAATAAATATGACTATAGCAAATACTGTTGAGGCATCAAAAATAACCTTGAGCGAATTAATGTTACCTTCTCACTCTAATTTTAGTGGGAAAATTCATGGAGGGTATTTACTTAAATTAATGGACCAAATAGCATTTGCATGTGCTTCAAAGTATTCCGGTTGCTATTGCGTTACTGCTTCTGTAGATACGGTAGATTTTTTAAATTCTGTAGATGTTGGCGAATTGGTTACTTTAAAAGCATCCGTAAATTATGTTGGAAATACCTCTATAGTAGTGGGAATTCGGGTAACATCGGAACATATTCAAACTGGAATTAAAAAACATTGTAATTCAAGCTATTTTACTATGGTAGCTAAAGATGAAAAAGGTCAAAATGTACAAGTTCCAAAACTTATTTTATCCAATTTAGAAGAAGTTCGTAGATTTTATGATAGCATAAATCGTATCGAAAATAAAAAAAGAATTAAGGAAATTGAAACTAATTTCGATTACAAATCAAAAAAAGCAATTGATAATTTAAAAAAATACAATGTTGTAATTTCTGATAATTTATTTTAAAAATTTATTTACAAAATAAATTGTATTTTAAAAAAAAAGTTATATTTGTTTCAAACAAATCAAACAAATCTTAACTTAATGATAAAAAAATACACGATTTACGCTTTTATTATTAGTATTTCCATCCTTATTTATGCCTGTTCAGAAGATAATGATGATAGCTATGCACCGGTTTCACCCGTAACTGTTGACTTAACACAAGTTCCTTATCCGAAACTATCTGATTACAAATTCTTTGAAGGAGATTTGAAAAATCAAATACCTTCACTTGACG
>DIST01000058.1 GCA_002421645.1 Flavobacterium sp. UBA6203 | reverse complement strand
GAGGCTATTACGAAGCAAGTTTTGAAATACTTTCTGAAGATGCTAAATCAGTTCCAAATTATGAGATTACCGATAAATTCTTGAAATTAGTAGAAGAACAAATCTACGAAGCTCCCGAATTTTACTTGTGGACGCATAAAAGATGGAAACATATTAAAGAAAAAGCTCAGTAAATACAGAGCTTTTTCTTTTTATAAATTAAACCAATTGTGAACCATTTCTTTGATTTCACCTTGGGAACTTCTATGAACAAATTCATTGGTTTTGGGATTGTAGTTGTATTCCGTTCCCCATTCTTTATGATTAGCGGCTAAAGCTTTAATGTTCTCGCAAACGAATTCCATTTCTTCTGTTGTAGTTGTTGGGTGAATCGACATACGAATCCATCCTGGTTTTTGGATTAAATCTCCCGAGGTAATTTTACAAACCAAATTGTGAGATGTTTCTTGGTCAACATGTAATAAATAATGTCCGTAAGTACCCGCACAACTACAACCCCCACGTGTTTGAATTCCGAATTTATCATTCAATAGTTTTACTCCTAAATTATAATGTAAATCATCAATATAAAAGAAATAACCCCTAATCTGTCTTGTTGTTGATTTGCAAGAATATGAAGATTATCAATATTGCCTAATTTCTGAAATACATAATCGATTAATTCATGTTCTCTGTCTAAAATATTTTGAACTCCCATTTTGTCTTTCAACTGAATTGCCAAAGCAGTTTTCATCACTTGTAAGAACCCTGGAGTTCCACCATCTTCTCTATCTTCGATGTTATCGATGTATTTGTGTTCACCCCAAGGATTAGTCCAGCTTACAGTTCCACCCCCTGGACAATCAGGGACGTTATTTTTGTATAAGTTTTTATTAAAAATTAAAACTCCCGAAGTCCCAGGACCACCTAAAAACTTATGTGGTGAGAAGAAAATCGCATCCAAATAACTTTCTGTATCTTCCGGATGCATGTTGATATTTACATAAGGACCTGAACAAGCGAAATCAGCAAAACAAACCCCATTGTTTTGATGCATTAATTTTGCTACTTCGTGATATGGCGTTTTAATTCCTGTAACATTTGAACAAGATGTAATAGAAGCAATTTTAAAACTTCTGTCTTGGTATTTTTCTAATAATATTTTTAGATTTTCTATGCTAAACAGCCCATTTTCATCAGCTGGAATAATAACCACATCTGCAATTGTTTCCAACCAAGAAGTTTGATTCGAATGGTGTTCCATGTGCGAAATAAAAACAATAGGTCTTATCGCATCTGGAATTGCGGTAAACTCTTTCAAATTTTCGGGAATACGAAGTCCTAAAATACGTTGAAACTTATTTACAACACCTGTCATACCTGTTCCATCGGTAATTAGAATATCATTTTCGCTAGCGTTTACATGTTTCTTAATGATATGACGCGCTTCATGATATGCCATTGTCATCGCGGTTCCGGTCACAGAAGTTTCGGTATGTGTATTGGCAACGAATGGTCCAAATTCATTCATCAACTTTTCTTCAATCGGGCGATATAATCTTCCGCTCGCCGTCCAATCGGTATAAATAATTCTCTTTTCCCCAAATGGCGATTGAAATGTTTGATTGATTCCAATTATATCCTTTCTGAATTCATCAAAATAACATTCTAATTGGGTTTTCGCTGTTGTAGTTGCCATGCGTTGTAATTTATTTATTCTTTTGTTTGTCTTTCGTATAAAACCGTTTCTACAGTTTCAAAGTCTGTTGGTTTTGTTTCAGAAACAAAGTATTTTATTAAAATTTGACCCCATAAATCTCCATTAGAAAATTCAGCTATTATCCATCTGTGATTTAAAACTTTTGACGAATTAACTAAAAAAGGCTTTCCGTCAATTGGTTCATACGGTACTAAGGGATTTCCATTGGCACTTTCATTTAAAGCAATTAAATCTTCTTTGACTTTAACTGCTACTTTCTGATAATCTAAATTATTAGAATAAAAGTATTCTTGCGCATCTTCATCACTTTCTAATGCAAAATAATTAGCATTGGCTAATGAAGCTACTGAATCTCTTGAAGTTTTTAAATTTGCTTTTATTTTCAGTACTTCTTTATCTTTTGCGTCTAATATTTTTGTTGCATTTACGTATTGAAACACATTAAACAATAACGAAAAAATCAAAGCATACAAAATTACGTTCTTCATAAATCTTAAATATTAATTTCTAAATTATCATAAGCCACAAAAACATTAGCTGGTAACTTTTTCTGAATTTCTTCATGAAAACCAAACAAATGACTAATATGTGTTAAATAAGTTGTTTTTGGACGCACCAAAGATATAAAATGTAACACTTCTTCTAAATTAAAATGTGTTGCATGTGGTTCTTCTCTTAAACAATTTACTACCAATACTTTACAATCTTTTATTTTGTCAATTTCACAGGCTTCGATAGTTTTCACATCCGTTAAATACACAAAATCTTGGATGCGGTATCCAAAAACTTGTAACGAACCGTGAAAAGCATTAACAGGAACAATTGTTTCGTTATTCACCGCAAAAGGCTGATTATTTACCACTTCATTTTCAATAATTGATGGTGCTCCTGGGTACTTGTTTTCAGTTTCAAAAATATAATCAAATCTTTTTTCAAGATTTTTTAAAACGCGTTGATGGGCGTAAATAGGAATAGCACCTTGCTTAAAGAAAAACGGACGAATATCATCTAAACCGGCTGTATGATCAGAATGCTCGTGAGTAAATAACAGTGCATCTATTTTTTCGCATTTCGAATTTAGCATTTGTTGTCTAAAATCGGGACCACAATCGATAACAAGAGAAACTTTTTCTGTTTCAATCCAAACGGATACCCGCAATCGCTTGTCTTTTTCATCCGCACTTAAACAAACAGAATGATGGCTTCCAATTACTGGAATGCCTTGAGATGTACCTGTTCCAAGAAAATAAACTTTCACAATTATGTTTTTCACAAAAATAACAATAATTATGGTTGTTTTTATAAAATGATTAACTTTGCATAGGCTTAAATTATTCACATTTGCCCCCAAAATAAATTTTTCAGATGAAAAGTATGGTTACAGATATTAAAGTTCGTGGTGATAAACAGATAGAGCAAATCCCTTCCATTAAAGATAAGGCATTGAGAATTAATCTTAATGAAAATATTTATGGGACATTTGCTGAAATTGGGGCAGGTCAAGAGACGGTTAGAAACTTTTTTAGAGCTGGTGCTTCATCTGGCACTATTGCTAAAGCCATGTCTGCTTACGACAAAGACTTTAGCGATGCTATTTATGGTGAGGAAGTTGACGGACGTTATGTAACAGAAAGTCGCTTAAAAAAAATGCTTACTCATGAAATCAATTTGGTGGAACAACGTTTAAGCAGAGACAAACATCCAAATAAATTGTTTTTTAGTTATGCTAATACTGTAGCTACAATCGATTTTGCAAAACAATACAAAGGACATGGATGGGTCGGAATTGTATATCAAGTAGAACCTGATGAAGCCTATAATGAAATTACACTTCACATCCGTTTTAAAGAAAACGATGCTAAACTTCAGCAAGAAACACTGGGTATTTTAGGTGTAAACTTGATTTACGGTGCTTTTTACAAATATAATGACCCGAAAAAATTATTACGTTACTTATACGACCACTTAGATAAAGACCAATTAGAAATTGACACGATTAACTTCTCTGGTCCTCGTTTTGCTGATGTTGACAATCGTTTGATGAGTTTACAATTAGTAAAAAATGGAATGACAGATGCCGTAATGTTTGGTCCAGATGGAAAAAATATTCTACCAGCCGCTGTTTTATATAAGAAAAACATTTTGGCTTTAAGAGGAAGTTTCAGACCGGTTACTAAAGTTAATATGGACATGTATGAGCGTTCGTATGAAATGTTCATTCAAGAAAATAAAGTAGATAATGAGAATACTTTTGTAGTTTTTGAAATCACCCTTTCCAACTTAAAAGCGGAAGGCGAAATTGATGAACGCGATTTCTTAGACCGTGCCGAACTACTTTGTAAATTAGGTCAAACGGTAATGATATCCAACTTCCAAGAGTATTTTAAAGTAGTAGAATATTTCTCTAATTATTCTAAAGCTCGTATGGGATTAGCTATGGGAGTAAATAACTTAGTTGAAATTTTCGATGAAAAATACTACCGCCATTTATCTGGAGGAATTTTGGAAGCATTTGGAAAATTATTCTATCGTGATTTAAAGGTGTACTTGTACCCGATGAAAGATGAAAGTGGCAATATTATCACTTCAGAAAACTTAAAAGTTCATCCTAGAATGAAAGAATTGTACAAATTCTTCAAATTCAATGGAAAAGTAATCGATATTAAAGATTTTGATGAAAAGAACTTAGATATTTTCTCAAGACAAGTATTAAAAATGATTTGTAAAGGCGAGTCTGGATGGGAAGAATTACTTCCAAAAGGCACTGCCGATATCATTAAAAAAGAAAAATTATTCTCATACGCTTGCGAAATCGATTTTAAAGAAAAGCAAACGGAAGAAATTAACTAATATTGAAAATCACTCCCATAAAGAGTGATTTTTCATTTCAAAAATACAAACCGAATGAATATTCGTCTTTTAGCTATCGGAAAAACAGATAATAAAGCGCTTCAAACCTTGATTGATGATTATACCAAACGTTTGTCGTTCTACGTGAAATTTGATTTGGAAATCATTCCCGATATCAAAAACGTAAAGAATTTATCCGAAGCCCAACAAAAAGAAAAAGAAGGCGAATTGATTTTATCCAAAATCACACCAACTGACCAATTGATTCTACTCGACGAAAACGGAAAAACGTTCAGCAGCGTAGGTTTCTCCGATTTTTTACAAAAGAAAATGAATGCCGGAATAAAAACGTTAGTATTCGTAATCGGTGGTCCGTACGGATTTAGTGATACCGTTTATCAAAAAGCACAAGGCAAAGTATCGTTATCCGAAATGACCTTTTCACATCAAATGGTGCGCTTATTCGTAATCGAACAAATCTATAGAGGGTTTACTATTTTAAGAAATGAACCGTATCATCATCAGTAGCGAGTTACGAGTTGGGAGTTAGGAATTGCTATTGATTAGTTTTGCCAAAAAAAAATGTTCTTCTGAATGAGAATGTATAGTAAAAACTGAGAGATAAACTGATTTATTAAATACTAATTATTTTTTAAACTACTTCCCTTTTCTATCTATATCTGGTTGAAGTGGTTTAAAACTTCTAACATAACAGCTATGTTTATTCTGAAAAATCCCCTTGTCCGTTGCAAGTAAATGTTTTTCATTCAACTTTTTAAATCTTTTCTTTCGTAGTCTGTCGATTTTTTTTGACGAAATAAAATCATAAATTACATAATACATCATGATAACTTCTACATTTTCACAACCTTCCTTCAACTTTATGTCAGTAATCTCCATACCAGTGTAGAGAAACAATAAACTATCATTTTTTTGAGAAATGAGAATTTTGAATTGACCATCAAAATCAGTTTCTCCAACAAGTTCATTATCAGAATTTCTAATTTGCACACCTGCTAGCGGTTCTAAATCTTCAGAAATCACTTTGCCAGAAACACTTCTATTTTGACCATTGACAAAAAAACCTAGAAAAAGTATAAGAATTATAATTACGTATTTAATCTTCATAACTATTAAATTTTTAAGTTGTATTCTCCAAACTCCTTACTCCCATATCCCTACTCAAAACTACTTACTCAAAACTCCCAACTCCTAACTCACAGCTTACATCCACATTCTGGCAATTTCTTTTCATCGTAAACGAACTCAAATGAAGATAATTGAATTTCGTTATTTGTTGCTTTCCAAGCCAAAATTTTATTTTGAATGTATTGGTCATACGTTAAGCGATTATCAAAATTCAAATGTAGCATCGTGATTTTTCCATCATTTGTAAACTCAGTAAAATCTTTAATGAAAGTGATAAATTCTTCTCTAGAAACATCGTTTCCATCAACCGTAATTTTGTTGTCTTTATTGAAATTCACAGTGAAATTGTGGTAATTTCTATAATGTTCGGCGTGTTTTTTAATGAAAAACTTAGAAAAATGTTTACCGTATTTAAACTCCACATCTGTAAAAGGGAAAAAAGCCAAATTCTTAGCTACACTATCCGAATACGTAAAAACGTTCATGGTTCCTTCTTTTGAATGTGAACTGCGTTTCTTTTTGTCTTGTAAATTCATCACTTCAGGAATGACTAATTTCAAAGGCAAACGTTTGTCGATATTAAAAACCCAATTCGTTGATGCAATAGAATTTTTGCGATTCACTTCTATAATGGTATCTAATTTCTCTTTATCATCTGGATTTTCTTCCGTTTTAAAAAACATATAAATAGGAGAATGATCGGTCATTTCTTTTAGAACCGAAACATTTTCTTGAGGCAACAATACTTCTTCGTTATTACAAGAAAACAACCCCATCAAGGCAACAATAGCAACTAATTTCTTCATTCTTTATTTTAATTTACTGACTAATTTTATACATTCCACCGCTTCTTTTACATCGTGCACTCGAAGAATTTTTGCTCCTTTTTGCAACGCGATTGTATTCAACACCGAAGTTCCGTTCAAGGCTTCTTGGGGCGAACTTTCTAATACTTTATAAATCATTGATTTTCGAGAAACTCCAACTAATATTGGTAATTCTAGCATTTCGAACAACTCCATTTTATGCAATACTTCGTAATTCTGTTCCAATGTTTTGGCAAAACCAAATCCAGGATCAATTACAATATCCGAAATTCCGAAGCTTCTCGCCTTTTGAATTCGCTCTGAAAAATAGAAAATCATTTCTTTTACAATGTCGTTGTAATCGGTTAGACTTTGCATCGTTTGCGGATTGCCTCGCATGTGCATCATTATATATGGCGCTTTCAATTCGGCAACGGTTTCCAACATTTTATCATCTAACGAACCTGCTGCAATGTCATTTACCATCGCAACCCCATTTTCTACTGAAGCTTTCGCAACTTGAGCTCGAAATGTATCTACCGATAAAATAATATTAGGAAACGTTTCTACTAATGATTTCACAATCGAAACCAAACGTTTGATTTCTTCCTCTTCGGAAACAAATTCGGCACTTGGTTTACTCGAATAAGCTCCAATATCAATAAAATCAGCACCTTCCGACAGCATTTTATCTACTTGATGAATAATCGAATTGATTTCTTTGTGCTTACCGCCATCGTAAAACGAATTGGGCGTCACATTCAAAATCCCCATTACTTTTGGAGTTGATAAATCGATTAAATTTCCGTTGCAATTAATCATAAGTGTTCAGTGTTCAGTTTTAAGTGTTCAGAGAATAAAAAACATCAAAATCTTTGTTCAGAAACTGTATTCTTTGTTCTTATTTTTTTACTTTTGAAAATTCTCACACAAATATAAAGCAAATAATGTCGAATACTTCTCAACAATATGATAAAGTTATAGCGGTTTGTCGCGATTTATTTTCAAAAAAAGCACATGATTACGGAACTGCTTGGCGTGTTTTACGTTTGCCTTCTTTAACCGATCAAATTTTTATTAAAGCGCAACGAATTCGTAGTTTACAAGAAAACGAAGTGCGTAAAGTGGATGAAGGGGAAGCATCAGAATTCATCGGAATTATCAATTATTGCGCAATGGCTTTGATTCAAATGGAAAAAGGAGTTGCCAACCAACCTGATATGTCAGCAGATGAAGCGGTGCGCTTATACGATGAAAAAATTGCGGAAACCAAAGCTTTAATGGAAAATAAAAACCACGATTATGGCGAAGCTTGGCGCGATATGCGAATCAGTTCGTTAACCGATTTAATCATTCAAAAGTTACTTCGCGTGAAGCAAATTGAAGACAACAAAGGAAAAACTTTAGTTTCGGAAGGAATTGACGCGAACTACCAAGACATGATTAACTATTCGGTTTTCGCTTTGATTTTAATGGAAAATAAATAACAAGTCGTTAACACATTACCTTTTTTGGAAATTGTATTTTTATCAAAAATCAAAAAAAGCATGAAAAAAGAAAACTTAAGTTGGATTTTACGCCTAATTATTTCTGCCTTATTTATTGTTTCGGCTATTGCCAAATTATATCCATCGCCTTATTTTGCGATTTCCACTTTTGAAGTAAAACAATTGTATCCATTAGGATTTTCGGAAGGTTTTGCGCCTTATTTCTCAAGAATTTTAATCGGAATTGAATTCGCATTAGGGATTGCAATTTTATTAAAAGATTACTTGAAAAAAATCACGATTCCAGCTACAATATTATTGTTATCGGTTTTTGTTATTCACTTAAGCTACACAACTTTTGTTAGTGGAAATGCAGGAAATTGTGGTTGTTTTGGAGAATTACTTCCAATGACACCTGTTGAGGCGATTATCAAAAATATTATTGCTATTGGATTGTTAATTTGGTTATTCAAAATACTACCTGCTGATGGAAAATCGAATTTTTGGTTGTTGAAATCGGTTGTTTTAGGCTGTATTTTAGCGCTTTTTATGGTAGCACCTATTCGACCAGTTGCAGAAGTTATGGATGAACCAACTTCTGAAATTCAAGACAATTTAGGAGTTGTAGTTGATTCTAGTGGTTTATTAACTATTGAAGAACCAAAAGCAGAAATCACTAAGGATACTATTAAAAAAGCAGAAGAAAAGAAAGCCGAAGACGCTCCTAAAAAAGTAAAATCGGGTTACGAGAAATATTTCACAGGCATTGATACCGATAAAAAAATTCTGTGCTACTTTGTTCCAGGTTGCGACCATTGTATGGATACCGCAAAAGAATTGAACGAAATGCGTAAAAAAGATAAGAACTTCCCTCCTATTTATGTGATTTTCATGAATGAAGAACCAGAGAAAATTCCAACCTTTTTTGAATTCGCAGGAACGAAATTCCCTTACAAAATGATTGATGTAATTCCGTTTTGGACCGAATTAGGTTCAGGAAAAGACACACCAGGGGTGAAATATTTATGGAATGGTAACGAATTCAAATACTATTACGGCATCAATGAAAATAAATTCAATAGTAATGAATTCAAAAAAATAATTAAAAAGCCTTATTCGGAATTAAAAAAATAAGCTATGAAAAAAATATTTGTTTTAGTAACGATGCTAATCAGCACTTTAGGATGTGCACAAAAAGAAGAAACTACTTTTAAAAAAGAAAGTCTTGATTATGTTTTAAAAACAACAAATGATCAGCCAATTACTTTTCAAGAAGTAGTAAAAAAACATGAAGGAAAGACCATATTTATAGAAATTTGGGCTTCATGGTGTTCGGATTGTATCAAAGCAATGCCAGAAGTAAAAAAATTAAACCAAACCTATGGTAAAGATGTTGTTTTTGTAAACTTATCCTTTGACAAAACATTTGAAAAATGGATTCAAGGAATCGAAAAACATGAAGTGGAAGGTGAGAATTATTTCATTGGTGATAACATGAAAGGAACATTTGGAAAATCATTAGATGTAGATTGGATTCCAAGATACTTAATAGTAGACAAAACCGGTAAAATTGTTTTATACAGAGCTATAGAAAAAGATTTTGACAAAATAAAAGAGGTATTAAACAAGGTTAAATAATAGTCTAATCTTCGCAAACCTTTGCGTAAATTTATTAAAATGAGGTGACCAAAAAATACTAATTAAACAAACAAATTAGTACTTTTGAAATTATTAAAAATGAAATTTCAATGAGAAAAAATATCGTTGCCGGAAACTGGAAAATGCACAAAACACAAAAAGAAACCGTTGCATTATTAGAAGAGATTATCGCAAAAAAAACAAATACAACTACTGAAATTATTGTAGCTCCAACGTTTGTCAACCTATCAAAAGCAGTTGAGATTACGAATGGAAAAGGAATTACGGTAGCTGCTCAGAACATGCACCAAGCAGAAGGTGGTGCTTTTACAGGCGAAATTGCAGCTTCTATGTTAACTGATATCGGAGTAACAACTGTAATCCTTGGTCACAGTGAAAGACGTGCTTATTTTCATGAAAGTGATGCTTTATTAGCTAGCAAAGTCGATACGGCTTTAAAACACGAAATGCGAGTTATTTTCTGTTTTGGTGAAGAATTGAAAGACCGCCAGGCTAACAATCATTTCAATATTGTTGAAAATCAACTTCGTGATGGATTGTTTCATTTAGAGAAGAAAGATTGGGCAAATATTGTATTGGCTTACGAACCTGTTTGGGCTATTGGAACTGGTGAAACCGCTTCTCCTGAACAAGCGCAAGAAATGCATAAATTCATCCGAACTTTAGTTGAAAAAGTATACGGCTTTGACATTGCAGACAACTTAACTATTTTATATGGAGGAAGCGTAAAACCAGACAACGCTAAAGAAATCTTTTCAAAACCTGATGTTGATGGTGGATTAATTGGTGGCGCCGCTTTAAAAGCAGATGACTTTTTAGCGATTGTGAATGGGTTTTAATTTTTTTTTAAAACACAGATGACACAGATTTTTTAAATGTGTTTTTTTAAATAAAACTATAATTAAACTCCGATACTTCTCGGAGTTTTTTATTAAATTTGATTGAAACAATATTCTCATGAATTTAGATGTGCTAGCTTACAATAATTCTCAATTAACTGAATTTCAATTGATATGTAATGAATTAGCAAAACAAATCGATTTACATTTACCCGAGGCTGAAAACAAAATTTGGCACGCACATCCGGTTTGGTTTATAGATGAAAATCCTATTGTAGGTTATAGCAGACAAAAGAAAGGTATTAGACTAATGTTTTGGAGCGGAAAATCTTTTGAAGAAACTAAACTGAATGTTTTAGGAGGTAAATTTCAAGATGCTTCAATTTTTTATAATTCCATTAATGAAATTGATAGTACTGATTTAGAAATTTGGCTTCAAAAAGCAAAAGAAATTCAATGGGACTACAAGAATATTGTTAAACGAAAAGGGATTTTAGAAAGGCTAAAATAAAAAAAACTCCGATTTTCATCGGAGTTTCTATTTTTACTCATTCATCGAAATTAAGAATTCTTCGTTGTTTCTAGTTTTCTTGAAACGGTCATGGATGAAATCCATAGCTTCTACTGGGTTCATATCGGCCAAGTATTTGCGCATAATCCACATTCTTTGAATGGTATTTTCGTCTAATAACAAATCGTCGCGACGCGTACTTGAAGAAACCAAATCGATTGCAGGGAAAATACGTTTGTTGGCAATTCTTCTGTCCAACTGTAATTCCATGTTTCCTGTTCCTTTGAATTCTTCGAAGATAACTTCGTCCATTTTAGAACCGGTTTCTGTCAATGCAGTTGCGATGATACTTAACGAACCACCGTTTTCTACATTACGTGCTGCTCCAAAGAAACGTTTTGGTTTTTGTAATGCATTTGCATCAACACCACCACTCAATACTTTTCCTGATGCAGGTTGAACTGTGTTATAAGCTCTTGCTAAACGCGTAATCGAGTCTAATAAAATCACTACATCGTGACCACATTCTACCAAACGTTTAGCTTTTTCTAAAACAATATTGGCAATCTTAACGTGCTCTTGTGGTTCTCTATCGAAAGTAGAAGCAATTACTTCTCCACGAACGCTACGTTGCATATCGGTTACCTCTTCTGGACGTTCATCAATTAATAAAACAATTAAATAAACTTCTGGATGATTGGCTGCAATAGCATTTGCAACATCTTTCAACAACATGGTTTTACCCGTTTTTGGTTGGGCTACAATCATACCACGTTGTCCTTTTCCAATTGGCGAAAACAAATCGATAATACGAGTCGAAATTGTGCTACTGCGTTCCGCTAAATTGAATTTCTCTTTTGGGAAAATTGGCGTTAAATGATCAAAAGCAATTCTGTCACGCACCACTTGTGGGTCATGACCATTGATTTTTAATACTTTTACCAACGGGAAGTATTTCTCACCTTCTTTCGGAGGGCGCACCACTCCTTTTACAGTATCTCCTGTTTTTAATCCGAACAAACGAATTTGAGACGTTGACAAATAAATATCATCTGGTGAAGCTAAATAGTTGTAATCTGACGAACGTAAAAATCCGTAACCATCTGGCATCATTTCTAAAACGCCTTCACTTTCTATAATTCCGTCGAACTCATAATCAGGTTCTCTGAAGTTTTGCTTTTTGTTTGGATGCTGGTTTTGATTTTTATTAACGTTCCCATTAGTACCATTTGTAGCTTCAGTTGCAACGTTCTTTTTGTAATCAGGATGGTTGGGATTATTTTGATTGGCCTTGTAATTTGGATTTTTAGGCTGTGTCTTTTCTTTTGGAGTAGTATCTCTTGCAACAGCTTCGGTAGTTACATTTTCTTCTGAAGCAGTTACTTCATTTTTAGTTTCTGGTAAAGGTTGTTTATTTTTAAACTCTTTACGAGGTAACTTCTCATTACGTTTTGGAGCAAGCTCTCTATTTTCTGTAACTTTAATTTCTTCTTCAACTTTTTCAGTTGTAACCGGAATAATTTCTTCTGGTAAATCTTTCAAAGGTTTCGAAAACAAATCTTTTTTGATTTTTGGCGCTTGGCTAACTTCTTTTTTAGGAACAATTCTTGCTCTTTTTTCTTTTGGCTTTTCAGCTGTTGATTCAGGAGCTAAATCTGATTTAATAACTTCTGGTTTTGCCGCTTGCAAATCTAAAATCATATATACCAAATCGTCTTTTTTTAAGGAGCGGTATTTGTTGATTTTAGCCACTTTTGCAATCTCTTGCAAATCAGAGAGTTTCATCTCCTTTAATACTTCAATATCAAACATGGATATAAGTTGAATAAAATTGTTGATTGAGTTAAAATAAAAAAATGATAGATTTTTTTTGAAGTGTAAGATGTCGTAGAATGAAGTACTTACGACTAATACAGTGCAATAATACGAATAAATTTGAATATAGCAATAGTTTTTATTGAAAAGAAATACTATTTTTGTTCCATAAATACATCAAAATGATACAAAGAATTCAAACGGTTTACATGGCTATCAGCGCAATTGCGATGGGCGCTTTGCCTTTTGTGTTTTCTTTATGGACAACAACCGATAAAAAAGAAGTGTTTTTTACCTCTTCTTTATTATATATAGTGTTTTTTGTAGTATCAGCTTTATTGGCAATTTTTAGTATAATCAATTTTAAAAAGAGACAACATCAATTTGTTTTAAACAGATTGAACATGATATTTAACTTTATTTTACTAGGATTTTTTGTGTATCGCTCGCTAAACTTATCCGGAGAAGCTCAAGTTTCTGAGAAGGGTATTGGGATGTTTCTTCCTGCAATTTCTATCGTTTTATTAGTCTTGGCCAACAAGGCAATAAAAAAGGACGAAGATCTCGTAAAATCTGTTGATCGATTACGATAAACCTATCATCTTAGTTTATTAGTGCGTTAAAAATCCGATTCGAAAGTTTCGGATTTTTTTTGTTTTATAATTGAACAGATGAACAACGAATGTTGAATAACGAATTTTGCAGTTTTAAACTACTTTTTACCAAGCTCAATCACTTCCAAACTCTGGATTTTATCGCCATCGATTTCAAAACGCAACATGGTTCTAACTTGATGAAAACCATATTTTCCACAAGCACCTGGATTCATATGAAGCAAATTCAACTTTTTATCGAATTGTACTTTTAGAATGTGGGAATGCCCGCATATAAATAATTTCGGAGGATTCTTTATGATTTCGGCACGAATTGCTTGATTGTATTTATCAGGATAACCGCCAATATGTGTAATCCAAACATCAACACCTTCACAGAAAAATCGATTGTTTAATGGGAATTCTAATCGTGCTTTTTCATCGTCGATGTTTCCGTAAACAGCGCGAAGTGGTTTTAGTTTTTTAATTGTGTCGGTGACTTCTAAATTCCCAATATCGCCCGCGTGCCAAACTTCATCGGCTTGGTTGACGTATTTCAAAATGGCATCATCAATGTGACTGTGCGTATCGGATAACAAAAGAATTTTCTTCATAAGACAAAATTAAGTTTTTATTATCACAATTTGAAAGGAACTTTACTTTTGAATTTTGTAAATTTGCAAGCTATCTGGAAAAACTGAACACTAATTACTGACCACTATATTTTGAGATATTTCATAGAATTTGCCTACAACGGAAAAAACTTCCACGGATTTCAGAGTCAGCCTGACGCCGCTTCGGTACAGGAAACTTTGGAAAAGGCGCTTTCTACCCTATTCAGAGAAACTATCGCAATTGTAGGTGCCGGAAGAACCGATTCGGGCGTGCATGCCAAGCAAATGTATGCACATTTTGAAACCGAATTGGAATTGGATTCCGCCTATTGGTCGCACAAATTGAATTCGTTTTTACCGCCATCGATTGTAGTGTATCGTATTTTTAAAGTAGCCGAAGATGCTCATGCACGTTTTGATGCGACTTCGAGAACTTACGAATATTACATCCACACGTTTAAAGATGCGTTTATTACTGACGGAAGTTGGTATCATTCGCATCATTTGGATTTGGATAAAATGAATGATGCGTGCAAAATTTTATTCGAATACATTGATTTTGAGTGTTTTTCAAAAGTACATACCGATGTGAATACGTTTAATTGTAAAATTTCGGAAGCACATTGGAAACAATCGGGAAATCAGCTTATCTTTACCATCACCGCCGATCGATTTTTGCGCAATATGGTAAGAGCAATTGTGGGAACCATGGTAAACATTGGTTTAGGAAAAATTGAAGTCGCTGATTTACGTACCATTATAGAAAGTAAAAACAGAGGAAAAGCCGGATTTTCAGTTCCAGCACATGGTTTATATTTAGTAAATGTTAGCTATCCTTATATTGAGGAAAGAAAATAGAACAAAGAGAAAAGAAAATAGATAAATGAAGCTCATCAAATCCAATTCACTAAAAAAAGTATTGCACTATGCGAAACCTTACCAAAAAAGGTTCAATTGGGTAATCGTTTGGGCTATCTTACTTTCTATTTTCGCTGCAGCACGACCGTATTTATTAAAACAAACGGTTGACGAATACATTAAACCCGAAGACAAATACGGATTACTTTTATACGTAGTTATCATGGCGGCGGTACTTTTATTAGAAGTATTAGCGCAGTTTTACTTTACCTATTGGGCAAACTGGCTCGGACAAGATATTATTAAAGACATTCGCGAAAAATTATTCCATCATATTACTTCGTTTAAAATGAAGTATTTTGATAATGAACCGGTTGGAAAATTAGTAACACGCTCGGTTTCCGATATCGAATCGATTGCTAGTATTTTCAGTCAAGGTTTATTTATGATTGTGAGTGATGTGCTAAAAATGATAGTGATTTTGGGAATTATGTTCTTCATGAACTGGAAATTATCGTTAATCGTTTTAGCTGCAATGCCAGTTTTAATTTATGCTACCGATGTTTTCCAAAAGAAAATGAAAGTCGCTTTCAACGAAGTTCGAAACGAAGTAGCCAACCTAAACACTTTTGTACAAGAGCGATTAACCGGAATGAAAATCGTGCAATTGTTTAATAGAGAAGCAATTGAATTAGACAAGTTCAAAGAAATCAACCAGAAACACAACGTAGCTTGGTTGAAAAACATTTTGTACAACTCCATCTTCTTCCCTATTGCCGATATCGTTTCTTCATTGACTTTAGGAGCAATTGTGTATTACGCAGGAATTTCCATCATCAACGGAGATACATTAACTACTGTAGGAGATTTATTCGCTTACACGATGTTAATCAACATGTTATTCAATCCATTACGTCAAATTGCGGATAAATTCAACGTGATGCAGATGGGAATTATCGCTGCGGATAGAGTTTTTGAAATTTTAGAAAAAAATGATGATGTTCAAGATAACGGAACAGTTGAAGCAACACATTTTAAAGGATTGATTCAATTGAAAGACGTTCGTTTTAGCTACATCAAAAACGAAGAAGTTTTAAAAGGCATCAATTTAGAAGTCCAACCCGGTGAAACCATTGCTATTGTGGGAAGTACGGGTGCTGGAAAATCAACTATCATCAACTTGTTGAATCGTTTTTACGAAATTGATTCGGGTGAAATTACGATTGATAATCGAAACATTAACGAATATACCTTAGAAAGTCTTCGCAAGCAAATTGCTATTGTGTTGCAAGATGTTTTCTTGTTTGCTGATACGATTTATCACAATATTACCCTTCATAACGAGGCGATTACTCGAGAAGATGTCATAACTGCCGCTAAGAAAATTGGCGTGCACGATTTCATCATGAGCTTACCTGAAGGCTACGATTACAACGTAAAAGAACGCGGTGTGATGCTATCTTCGGGACAACGCCAATTGATTGCCTTTTTGAGAGCGTATGTAAGTAATCCAAGTATTTTAATTTTGGATGAAGCGACTTCTTCAATCGATACGCATTCCGAAGAATTGATTCAAAAAGCTACGGAAACCATTACAAAAGACAGAACTTCTATCGTAATCGCTCACCGATTAGCAACCGTTATCAACGCGAGTAAAATCATTGTGATGGATAAAGGCCAAATCGTAGAATTCGGAAAACATAGCGAATTGGTGAATAAGCCAAATGGCTATTATAAGAAATTATACGATTCGCAGTTTGCTGTCGAAGTTGAATAATTTTTTACACCGAGATTCACCGAGATTTTTTAATTTGCTTTGTGTTTAGAGAGCTACACAGAGACGTTTTACTTTTTTTGATTGATAAATTCGAAAAGTACACGTATCGTTTGTAATGCTGTTAAGCATATCTTGAAATAGTGTTCAGTTTTAGAACGCAGATAACGCGGATTGAACGGATTATCGCAGATTCTTTTTGTGTTCCTTGTGCTTTCCTTGTGCACTTTGTGGTTAATTGTTACACAGAGATTCGTCGAGATATTTTTGAATTACTTTGTATTGAGAGAGCTACACAGAGACGTTACACTTTTTGCACTTGAAATTGAATTTGTCCTTGAAATTGAATATGAATCACAGATTTCATTTGCGTTTCTTTGCGTAAAACTTTGCAAACTTTGCGTTTAAACTTTTTTTACACAGAGATTCACCGAGATTTTTTTGATTTACTTTGTGTTGAGAGAGATTCGCAGAGACATTTTAATTTTTGAAATTGATTTTGAATTTGTCCTTGAAATTGTTCTTGACCTTGCACTTGTTTTAAATTATTTCCTTAAATTCGCAACTTATAAATAAAACTGAAATACTTTTAAAAATGAAATACGATATCATTGTTTTAGGAAGTGGTCCTGGTGGTTATGTAACTGCTATTAGAGCATCACAATTAGGCTTCAAAGTAGCCGTTATCGAAAAAGAAAATTTGGGTGGAATTTGTTTGAATTGGGGTTGTATCCCAACGAAAGCATTATTAAAATCGGCTCAAGTTTTTGATTACCTAAAACATGCTTCAGATTACGGATTAACCGTTAAAGAATTTGACAAAGACTTCAATGCTGTAGTAAAACGTTCTCGTGACGTAGCAGAAGGAATGAGTAAAGGTGTTCAATTCTTAATGAAGAAAAACAAAATCGACGTTATTGATGGTTTTGGAAAAGTAAAACCAGGTAAAAAAGTAGACGTTACAGCTGCTGACGGAAAAGTAACAGAATATTCTGCTGACCATATCATCATTGCAACAGGAGCGCGTTCTCGCGAATTACCAAACTTACCTCAAGATGGTAAAAAAGTAATCGGATACCGCCAAGCGATGACATTACCTGAGCAACCAAAAAAAATGATTGTTGTTGGTTCTGGTGCAATTGGAGTTGAGTTTGCTCATTTCTATAACGCAATGGGAACTGAAGTTACGATTGTTGAATTCATGCCAAACGTAGTTCCAGTGGAAGACGAAGACATCTCAAAACAATTTGAGCGTTCGTTGAAAAAAGCAGGAATCAACGTAATGACGAACTCTTCTGTGGAAAGAATCGATACTGCTGGAAACGGCGTAAAAGCATTCGTTAAAACAGCAAAAGGAGAAGAAGTTTTAGAAGCAGATATCTTATTATCAGCAGTTGGAATTAAAACCAACATCGAAAACATCGGATTAGAAGAAACGGGTATTGCTACCGATAGAGATAAAATCTTAGTTAACGCTTATTACCAAACTAACGTTCCAGGTTACTACGCTATTGGTGATGTAACGCCTGGACAAGCTTTAGCTCACGTAGCTTCTGCAGAAGGTATTTTGTGTGTGGAAAAAATAGCTGGTTTACACGTTGAGCCATTAGATTACGGAAACATTCCAGGTTGTACGTATGCTACTCCAGAAATTGCTTCTGTGGGTATGACTGAAAAACAAGCGAAAGAAAAAGGATACGAATTGAAAATTGGTAAATTCCCATTCTCAGCTTCAGGAAAAGCAAAAGCTGCTGGAACTCCAGACGGATTTGTAAAAGTAATTTTCGATGCAAAATACGGTGAATGGTTAGGTTGCCACATGATTGGTGCAGGCGTTACCGATATGATTGCAGAAGCAGTTGTAGCCCGCAAATTAGAAACTACAGGACACGAAATCTTAAAAGCAGTTCACCCACACCCAACCATGAGTGAAGCGGTTATGGAAGCGGTTGCTGATGCTTACGGTGAAGTGATTCACTTGTAGTCTTTAGAATAAAGAAAAAAGATTTTAGAAAATAGATTAAATCCGATTTGTGAAAGCAGGTCGGATTTTTTTGTGGATAACTTGCAAAGGGTTTGTAGGAAAAATTGATTATATTTGAATGAGCTGAATTTTAATGAAAATATTTATTGTTTTTTTAATTCACAATCAGTGTGAGAAAACTTTAAAAAATCCTTATGAAATTAAACCCAAATACAAACGAAGAAGACTTAGAAAATATTTTCATACATCTTGACAAACTCAATGAAAATTTAACAAAAATTGCTCAAGAGATTTTAAAAATTGAAACTGATAAAAATCTTCTCTCTAAGCCGAGTATGTTTATTTTTTCAATAATAAATCGAGCTATAGCATTAAATAAAGGATTCAAAAGTCTTGCTGAGTTAGATAATTATGTTGCTTCTATAAATTTCCTGAGACTTCAAGCAGATAATTGTATGAGGTTATTTGCTATGACATTAGTTACAGATAGAGGTAAGTTTTTTGATTTAATTGAAAACGGTGAACACATTAGAAATATTAAAGACTGTAAGAATAGAAAAATGACAGACAAATTACTATCAGAGGAATTAGATAAAATATTTCCTGGTTTTCGGTCGCTTTATGAAAACACAAGTGGATTAATTCATTTTTCAAAAGAACATTTTAATCAAAATCATCAAACAACAATTGTTGATAATAATATTTCTGGAGTAGTTTTATTCAATGGAGAACATTTCTTTTCGATTGCAGAAAAGGTAGATTACAGTTACAATATGTTTTTGGTAGGAGCCGAACTTTATAAATTAATAAATGGATATAAATTACATATTAATGATTTTATGAAAGATTACTAAAAATCTACTCTGATTGACCAATAGCAAATATTACCAAACCTCGATAGCGCGGATTTACAATCCGTGCCCACAAAGTAAAACAAACAAAATCCGACTCCACCACAAGTCGGATTTTTTACTACAACTCTTACAAGTATAAGTTGTCAAGTGATAAATAATTCAGTATATTTGATTGTAATTATGTTGCTGAAATAAAAGCTTATGAAAATGAATTTCTAATGGATATCTATGGAGGAAAGTTTAAAAAAATTCTTATTATACACCGCTCCTACTGGTGAAATTCGGGTTGATGTTTTGTTGCAAGATGAAATGTTATGGTTGTCGCAGAAAGCAATGGCATTATTGTTTGATTGCAGTGTTGATAATGTTTCATTGCATTTAAAAAATATTTTTGAGAGTAATGAATTAGACGAAAATTCAGTTACCGAGGTTTTCTCGACAACTGCTTCTGATGGAAAAAATTACAAAGTAAAACATTACAACCTAGATGCCATTATTTCTGTTGGTTATAGAGTAAATTCAGCTAAAGCAACTCAATTTCGTATTTGGGCGACACAAGCATTAAAAGAATATATTATTAAAGGTTTTGTTTTAGATGATAATCGCTTAAAACAAGGTCAGGCAATCTTTGGGAAAGATTATTTCAAAGAATTATTGCAACGCGTTCGTTCTATTCGAGCAAGTGAGCGTCGCATTTACCAACAAGTGACTGATATTTTTGCAGAATGTTGCTTAGATTATGACAGAAATGCCGAAATTACAAAGAACTTTTATGCCATGATTCAGAATAAGTTTCATTTTGCCATAACAGGAAATACAGCTGCCGAAATCATTCACAAAAAAGCAGATAAAACCGCTGAAAATATGGGTTTGACAACTTGGAAAAATGCTCCTGATGGCAGAATTTTAAAACAAGACGTCATCGTAGCTAAAAACTACTTGAATGAAAAAGAAATCAAGCAATTAGAACGAACGGTTACTTCCTATTTCGATTATATTGAAGGCTTGATTGAACGTGAAAATACTTTCACCATGGAACAATTAGCAGAAAGTGTCAATCGATTTTTAAACTTCAACGACTATAAAATTTTAGAGGGAAAAGGAACCATTTCCAAACTTCAAGCTGATAAAAAAGCTATTCAAGAATACGAAGTGTTTAATAAAACCCAAAAAATAATTTCCGATTTTGATAAACAAATTAAAAAACTAAATTAAAACTATTGTTTTAAAATCCGACTCCACCACAACTCCTATTTTTTACTACAAGTCTTACAAATGTCATGTTTTATCTGACTAAAAATCACTATATTTGGTTGTAATTAAGTTGCTTCATGAAAAAATACTTTGCTAATGTTACTGAAGCTTTACAAAACTTCCTAATCGAAGTAGGTGAACTCTCCTACTTTGCAGGACGTTTTTTCAAAGAATTTTGGAAACCGCCTTACGAATTCAAAGAATTGTTGCGTCAGTGTTTTTACATCGGAAACCGCTCTTTGTTGTTGGTAAGTGTTACGGGTTTTATCATTGGATTGGTATTTACCTTACAATCGCGCCCAACGTTGCAGGAATTTGGTGCTGTTTCTTGGATGGCGTCTATGGTGAGTGTTTCTATTATTCGCGAAATTGGTCCCATCATCACCGCTTTAATTTGTGCTGGAAGAATTGGCTCAGGTATTGGAGCTGAATTAGGTTCCATGAAAGTAACCGAGCAAATTGATGCCATGGAAGTTTCGGGAACCAATCCCTTCAAATATTTAGTCATTACACGAATTTTAGCGACTACCTTGATGTTGCCTTTATTAGTAATAGTAGGCGATTTCATTGCCATTTACGGTTCGTTTTTAGTGGAAAACATCAAAGGAAATGTGTCGTTTACCTTATATTTCAATCAGGTTTTTAATATTTTAGAATACAGCGATATTGTGCCGGCTACCATCAAAACCTTCTTTTTTGGGTTTGCAATTGGTTTAGTAGGTTGCTACAAAGGCTACAACTGTAAAAAAGGTACGGCTGGCGTAGGAAAAGCAGCCAATGCAGCGGTAGTCTATACTTCTATGTTGCTTTTTATCATTGACTTTGTAGCCGTTTTTGTTACCAACATTTTTTACGATATGTAACCATGACAACTCCAACTAAAAATGCGATTATCACCATCAAAAACCTGCACAAGCAATTTGGTAGCAATGTGGTTTTGAATGGTTTCAATTTGGAACTCTTTGAAGGAGAAAATTTAGTGGTAATGGGAAAATCGGGTTCGGGGAAATCGGTGATGATTAAATGTGTGATTGGCTTAGAGCAACCTGATAGCGGTTCGATTTTAGTCATGAATGAAGAAATCAACAAGCTAGAACAAGAAGCTTTAGACGAATTACGCACCGAAATCGGATTTCTATTTCAAGGAAGTGCTTTGTACGATTCAATGTCCGTTCGTGAGAATTTAGAATTTCCGTTACGTCGTCACACGAAAAAATTTGGTGTTATTGAAGATACGACACCTTTAGTAATGGAAGCTTTAGAAAGTGTTGGTTTAGCTCATGCAATTGATTTAATGCCCAACGAACTTTCAGGCGGTATGAAGCGACGAATTGCCTTAGCCAGAACCTTAATTTTAAAACCCAAAATCATCTTATACGACGAACCTACAACTGGTTTAGATCCAATTACGTCAAAAGAAATTGTACTTTTGATGAATTCGATACAGCAACAATACAACACCTCATCGATTATCATTACGCATGATGTGGATTGTGCGAAAGTAATTGCCAATCGGATGATTTTATTGATAGATGGTGTAAATTATATAGAAGGAACGTTTGACGAATTAGCCAGTTCAACCGATCCAAAAGTACAAGCGTTTTTTAAATAGTTTTAGTAATGGAAAAATCAAATTCTCAAAAAATACAACTCGGAATATTTGTAATTATAGGTACTTTGGTATTCTTAGCTGCGATTTATTTTATAGGAAACAAGCAAAATATGTTTGGTAATACCTCACATTTGAAAGCCACTTTTGTCAATGTAAACGGATTGCAACCTGGAAACAACGTTCGCTATGCTGGAATTGACATTGGTACCGTAAAAGAAATTGAAATGGTCAATGATACTACTATTAATGTACACATGATTATCGACAACAAAATTATGGAACACATCAAAAAAAATGCGATTGCTACCATTAGTTCTGATGGTTTGGTGGGCAACATGATTATCAATATTATTCCTGGAAAAGGAGTTGCTAAAAAAGTTGAAAATGGCGACACCATTCAATCTTACAGCCGAATTGGTACTGATGCGATGCTTGAGACTTTAAATGTAACCAATGAAAATGCGGCTATGTTAACAGCTGATTTATTAAAAATCACACAAGAAATAACGCAAGGAAAAGGAACCGTTGGGATGTTAATTCGCGATACGGTAATGTCGAAAAATCTTCAAGAAACGATGAACTATTTACGCATTACAAGTAAAGGAACTTCAGAATCGGTAGCAAATTTAAATAAGTTAATCACCGAATTAAATCGAAAAGACAATGTTATTGGTACATTAAACGATACTGTTGTAGCCAATCGAATGAAAAAAATCGTGATTAATTTAGAGAAATCAAGTAATGAAATTGATAAAGTGGTAACCAATTTAAATGCCACCATTACCAATGTAAAAGACGGAAAAGGCGCTTTAAATTATCTTTCAAATGATCCAAAATTGGTAAAACAAATTGATTCGACTATAACAAATGTAAATAAAGCAAGCATTAAATTGAATGAAGATTTAGAGGCTTTGAAACATAATTTCTTGTTTAGAGGTTATTTTAAAAAACAAGAAAAAGAAAAAGCGAAAAAGAACATTAAATAAAAAAAGGCTGTCAATTTAATTTGACAGCCTTTTTAAATCATTTATCGATGATATTCGGTATAAAGTTCACCTGTAACACCGCTGTCGTTAATTAAAGTTTTTACTTTCATAAAAGTCTCATTTAAAACAACAACTTTAGATATTTGCCCATCAATTTCTAAATTATCATTAGTTTCATCATAAAAATAAACACCTGAATCCATAGCTGGATCAATTGGTGTTGTTTCAGAATAATTTATGGATGGAACAGATACTGTTAAATAAGCACTAATAATATTACTATCATAGGTGCCATCATTTTTAAACTCCATGGTTCCTTCAGAATCACCTTCTAAAGTGGCATTCATTCCTGTGTATTTAGCTTTACCATACATTCTACCTAATTGCCATACTCCTTCGATGTTTGCAACTGTTTTGTCGCTATCTTCATCACTACTACAAGCATTTAAAAACAATAAAGACAAGGCTAAAAATGTTACTTTGAGAGATTTTTTTAAAAATTTCATAATGTTTAGTTTAGTTATTTACAATTTTTGATTTACTAATTTCAAGACCAATTCAAATTGCTCTTTTTTATTTAAACTTGAGTTATCTACTTCAATAGCATCGACTGCTTTAACTAAAGGAGAATCTTCTCTGTGGGTATCAATGTAATCGCGTTCTTCTACATTTTGAAGTACGTCTTCAAAGGTGATGTGTTGGCCTTTTTCAACTAATTCATCAAAACGACGTTGCGCTCTGGTTTTCGAACTTGCCGTCATGAACAATTTCAGTTCAGCATCAGGAAAAACAACTGTTCCAATGTCTCTTCCATCCATTACAATACCTTTGTCTTTACCCATAGCTTGTTGTTGCTCTACTAATTTGGCACGAACTTCTGAAATTTCAGCAACTTTACTAACCATTCGCGAAACTTCGATGGTTCTGATTTGCGTTTCGATGTTCTCGTTATTCAAATACATTTCAGCAAATCCTAAATCAGGATTGAATTGAAAACGCAAATTAATATTCGGTAATTGCGCCACCAAACCTGCTGCATCTAAATGCGATTCAGAAACCAAATTATGTTGCATCGCATAATAAGCCACTGCACGATACATCGCGCCCGTATCTACATAAACGTAACCTAATGCTGCAGCCAATTGCTTAGCTAATGTACTTTTTCCTGTTGACGAAAAACCGTCTATTGCTATAGTAATTTTTTTCATTTCTTGCTTCTTTACTCTTTTCTCTCGCTTCTTTAATTCAAATCAATCATTAAACCAAATAAACTCGTATTGGCAGCGATGGTATATCTCGAATACGAATAATCGAATTTCACTTTTCCAAATCGCAATCCAAAACCAACTGATATTCCAGAGAAATTACGTTTGTCTACGATTCGTAATTCTTCGCCTCGTCTAAAGTTGTATCCTAATCTTAAGTTGAATCCTTTTTCTGGAAATAATTCGGCTCCTAAAATTACGTGGCGCAATGCGTTATTAAAAAAGGACACCTTTTCTTCTTTAGAAGAACCATCTAAACTTCCTTGTGCTCTGTTGGGATTAGAAAAAGCAATATTCCATTGTTGCAAATTCTCTAATGTAACATGCCAACGAATGGGAACATTCTCCATTAATTGCGAAATACCAGCATCAATTGCTAAAGGTAATTTTTCATTCGTATCTTGATAAGGTTTTATTTGAAATCCTAAATTTCGAACAGTCAATCCATAATTGATATCGTTATCTACATCAACATACAAAAATCCCAAATCTACAGCAGCACCCCATGAATTATAACTCTCTAATGTTGAAGAAATTAATTTAGCATTCGCTCCCACATACATATCCGTCCAAGGTAAATTATAGGCATAACCAAAAGATAAAGCCGCTTCACTTCCTGTAAAATCAGAAGTTAAATTTCCAAGTTCATCTCTTCCTTCAAAAGTACCATAATTGATATAGCTAATTCCTGCATGAAAAGTTTGCAAATGCTGATCATAAGTATAGGCATAAGCCGCTGTTCCATAGGAAACTTCACCATAATAACTACCATAATTAGCTGATAAACGATTGCTCATTTTTTCATTAATCGTAGCCGGATTATAAAAGGCTTGGTTAACATCGTAATCTACAACAGTAACCGTTTTTCCACCCAAAGCCGCTTGCCTAGGCGATTGTACTAAGTTTAAAAACTGATATACGCTCTTACCTCCTATTTGGCCAAATGCAGCAGCCGATAGCAGTAGAGATAAAAGGAATACGAGTTTTCTTAGCATTTTTTGTTGTTAATCTTACTTATAACGCAACTGCGAAGATAAAATTATATCGGTTAGGAAACAAAAAAAGAACTCCCAATAAATGAATTATTGAGAGTTCTTAAATTAATCGTATTAAAATTGGAAGATTTAGTTTTTACTTTCCAAGTTTTTAGCATTTTTCACCTTTTGATTGGTAATAGCAATATCTAAAACTTCGCTCATTCTGTCTACGTAATGGAACGTTAAACCTTCTATGTAATCGGGTTTGATTTCCTCGATATCACGTTTGTTTTCTTTACACAAAATGATTTCTTTAATGTTTGCTCTTTTCGCAGCCAAAATCTTTTCTTTGATTCCGCCCACCGGTAATACTTTGCCTCTAAGGGTAATTTCTCCCGTCATGGCGATGTGTTTTTTCACTCGTTTTTGAGTAAAAGAAGACACCATAGAAGTTAGCATCGCAATTCCAGCACTTGGTCCGTCTTTTGGCGTTGCTCCTTCTGGAACGTGAATGTGAATGTTATAATTATTCAAAACTTCTGGATTGATTCCTAAAAATTCAGCATTAGCACGAATGTATTCCAAAGCAATCGTAACCGATTCTTTCATAACCGTTCCTAAATTTCCGGTCATCGTCATCGCTCCTTTTCCTTTCGAAATTAGAGATTCAATGAACAAAATATCACCTCCAACAGATGTCCATGCTAAACCAGTAACTACTCCTGCAACATCGTTATTTTCGTATTTGTCGCGCTCCATTCGTGGCGATTTCAATACTTCTAAAATATCAGCATCGGAAACTTTTACGTTGTAAGGTTCTTCCATAGCAATTGATTTTGCAGCATGACGAACCACTTGAGCAATTTTTTTCTCTAAACCACGAACACCTGATTCACGTGTATAACCTACTACGATTTTTTCTAATTGTTTTTTACCAATTTGTAAATCTTTAGCCGTTAATCCGTGTTCTTTTAATTGTTTTGGTAACAAGTGCGTTTTAGCAATCTCGATTTTTTCTTCAATGGTATAACCCGTCATTTCGATGATTTCCATACGGTCACGAAGTGCTGGCTGAATGGTTGACAAACTATTCGAAGTAGCAATGAACATCACTTTTGATAAATCGTAACCCAATTCCAAGAAATTATCATGGAATTCTTTGTTTTGTTCCGGATCTAAAACTTCTAACAAAGCCGAAGATGGATCACCATTATGACTTGAAGATAATTTATCAATCTCATCTAAAACAAATACTGGATTTGATGTTTTTGCTTTCTTAATATTTTGAAGAATTCGTCCTGGCATTGCACCAATGTATGTTTTTCTGTGACCGCGAATTTCCGCTTCATCACGTAAACCACCAAGTGACATTCTAATATATTCTCTTCCTAAAGCTTCTGCAATGGATTTTCCAATTGATGTTTTACCAACCCCTGGAGGTCCGTACAAACATAAAATTGGCGATTTCATATCGTTACGAAGCTTTAAAACTGCCAAATGTTCGACAATACGTTTCTTTACATCTTCTAAACCATAATGGTCTCTGTCAAGAATTTTTTGAGCACGTTTTAAATCGAAATTGTCTTTAGTGAATTCGTTCCAAGGCAATTCTAAAAACAACTCGATGTAATTGCGTTGGATACCAAAATCAGGCGAATTTGGATTGGTACGTTGCAATTTAGACAATTCTTTTTCGAAATGTTGCGCTGTTTTATCGTCCCTTTTTTTCTTTTTCCCTTTGGCACGCATTTCTTCAATTTCCGCTTCATAGGAAACACCACCCAATTCTTCTTGAATGGTTTTCATTTGTTGCTGCAAGAAATATTCGCGTTGTTGTTGGTCTAAATCGAAACGCACTTTCGACTGAATATCGTTGCGAACTTCTAATTTTTGAAGCTCTAAGTTCATGAAACGCAAAGTTTCAAGCGCTCTATCTTTTAAATTAGGAATCGATAATAATTCTTGTTTTTCTTCTACTGAAAGGTTCATGTTAGAAGAAACAAAATTGATTAAAAACGGATTACTTTCAATGTTTTTGATAGCAAAAGTAGCTTCAGTTGGGATGTTTGGACTTTCCTTGATAATTTGGATTGCCAATTCCTTAATTGATTCTACAATTGCTTTGAATTCTACGTTTTTTACATCAGGGCGTTCCTCTGCAACCTCTTTAATTGTAGCTCTTAAATAAGGTTCTTCTTGAGTAAAATTTTCAATTTCGAAACGTTTTTTACCTTGAAGAATAACCGTTGTATTACCATCAGGCATTTTTAAAACGCGCATGATACGAGCTACTGTTCCAATATGATGTACATCGTTTGGTGTTGGTTCTTCTACGTTTTCATCAATTTGCGCCACCACACCAATGATTTTTCCTTTGGCATTGGCATCATTAATTAATTTAATCGATTTATCTCTTCCAGCGGTAATTGGAATTACTACTCCAGGGAATAAAACAGTGTTTCTTAATGGTAAAATGGCAATATCTTCAGGCAAAGCCTCGTTGTTCATTTCTTCTTCATCTTCAGGCGTCATTAACGGAATCAATTCCGCATCTGGATCCATTTCTTGAAGTGACAAATTGTCAAGCGCTAGTATTTTTTGATTCGGCATAATAATATTTATGGTCTTTTTGTCAGTAATATTCATTTGAAATACCATTCAAAGGTACGCAGAAAAGCGCTATTTTATTGATAATCAAATCATAAAATAATTTTAAATAGCAATTTCAGAAGTAATAGCTCAAGATGTATGCCAAGAACATTACTTTTTAGGAACTCGCAACAAAAGAAGCAATCCTATCACGAAAAATAAGATTAAAAATAAGATGGCATTTTGGATTTTACCGGTAACATCAGCGATATAGCCATAGGTAAACATTCCGATAACAATTCCGATTTTCTCTGCTACATCGTAAAAACTAAAGAACGAAGTAGTGTCATTCGTTCCTTCAGGAATAAATTTAGAATAGGTTGAACGTGATAACGATTGAATTCCACCCATTACTAATCCCACGAAAAAAGCTGCAATGTAAAAATCGTTTGGTGTAATTACAAAATAAGCATACGTACAAATTAAAATCCATAAGAAATTTAAAAGTATTAATACTTTAACATTTCCATATTTCAACACTAATCTTGAAGTAAGTAAAGCTCCAAAAATAGCAATAATTTGAATAACCAAAATACTAATAATCAAACCAATAGTTCTATTACTATCGCTCCCCCATTGTACTTCTTTTTCTCCAAAATAAGCTGCAATAATCATGATCGTTTGCACTGCCATACTATAAACGAAGAATGCTCCTAGATAACGTCGTAAGGATTTCAATTCTTTTATTTGTTGCCAAACTTTTCGTAACTCTTTAAAACCATTGAATAGTACATTCTTATGCAGTTTGTTTTCGTTTTTATTATTTGGTAAGTAGTAGTAAGTATATTGACTAAAGCCTAACCACCAAACTCCTACTAAAAGAAAGGAATAACGCATCATTTGTAATTTTTGGTTATCCGCTACTAACATAACCATTGCTAAACAAATCAATAACAAAACAACACTACCCACATAACCCAAACTAAATCCTTTAGCACTAATAGCATCTTGTTGCTCTTTGTGAGCAATATCGGGTAAATAGGAATTGTAGAAAACTAAACTTCCCCAAAAACCTATTAAAGCTAATAAATAGGAAACCAAACTCAAAATCACCGTATCTAACGAAAAAAAGTACAAACTCATACATGAAATAGCGCCAACATAACAGAAAAGCTTCAAGAAAAACTTCTTATTTCCTAAATAATCGGCAATTCCAGATAATAATGGTGAGATAAAAGCAATGATTAAAAATCCTAAAGCAGTAACATAACTTATTAAAGCTTCACTTCGAATTGAAAGTCCAAACAAACCAATTTCCTCTATATTTTTTTGACGGAATAAAGCTCCATAATATAACGGAAAAATAGTTGAAGAAATCACCAAAGCATATACCGAATTGGCCCAATCGTAAAAAGCCCAAGCATTTAAAAGTTTTGAATCTCCTTTTTGAAGTTGTTGCATAGCAATTGTTTTTAAATAAAAAATCCCGACAGTGTCGGGATTCAAATATAATAGTAATTTTTTAATTATTTAAAAGTTACTCCAAACTTAGCAGCTTCAGCTTTTGCTTGTGGAATTAATTCCTTAATCTTAGCGATACGAGTAGCATTACTAGGGTGCGTACTCATAAATTCTGGTGGTGCTTGCCCTCCAGATTGTGCTGCCATTCTTTCCCAGAAAGCAACAGCTGTATCAGGATTATAACCTGCAATTGCCATTAAGGTTAATCCAATCATATCGGCTTCACTTTCATGTGCTCTACTAAAAGGTAACATTCCACCAAATTGAGTAGTAGCTCCATAAGCTGTCATTGCAATTTGTTGTGTTTCTTTAGATTTATTTCCTGTTGCGACTGCAACACCAGCAGCACCAGCTTGTTGCAATACACCAGCACTCATTCTTTGTTGACCATGATTAGCTAAAGCATGAGCCACTTCGTGTCCCATAACAGTAGCCATACCTGCATCATCTTTACAAATAGGTAAAATTCCAGTGTAAAAAACAATTTTACCACCAGGCATACACCATGCATTAACTTCTTTACTCTCAACTAATTTATATTCCCATGCATATCCATTTAAATAAGTAGCATATCCGTTTGCATTTAACCAACGTTCAGCCGCTACTTTAATTTTTGTACCAACAGTTTCTACTTTTTTAGCATCATTAGTTCCTGTAATTACTTTATTTTCAGATAAAAACTGATTATACTGCTGAAAAGCAGATGGTAAAATTTCACTATTAGGGACTAGAGCTAAAGTATTTTTACCTGTAAAAGGGTTTTTTGCACATGATATTACGATTACTAAAAGTGCTAGGGCGATAATTTTAGTTTTGTTATTCATAAGATTAATTTTTAACAAAAATACGATTTATACTTTTAAATTTTAAAAATCCAACATCAAAATTATTACAATTTAAAAACGTAATTTAACTTTATTTTATATGGAAATTTTCATCCTGAAACTCCATTATTTGTAACTTCGCAAAAAATTTAATAATGCCAAAAAAGAAACAAAAGCAATCACAAGTTATAGAAATACCTAAAATTATTTTGTATACAGCAAAATTTTTGCAAGCTATTTCTCCTAGTTTAACAACTAAATTTGCGGCTAAACTTTTTACCACTCCAATTCGCCATAAATTACCAAAGCGCGAATTACACATGGAACGCGAAAGTCTACAAAAAAGTATTTTAGTTCGTGCCATAAATAAAGAAATCGTATTGTATGAATATGGCAAAAGCGATAAAAAAGTACTTTTAGTTCACGGATGGTCTGGTAGAGGAACGCAATTAGTAAAAATTGCTGATGAATTACTAAAATTGGGCTACATGACGATAAGTTTTGATGCACCAGCACATGGGAAATCAAAAGGAAATTATTCGATAATGACCGAATTTATTGCTTCCATTTTAGAATTGGAAAAACAATACGGTTCTTTTGAATTTGCCATTGGACATTCGCTTGGCGGTATGTCGGTTTTGAATGCGATTAAACAAAATTTGAATGTTAAAAAAGCAGTTACCATTGGAGCTGGAGATATCATTCAAGACATCATTGATGATTTTATCAAGAAATTACAATTAAAACCAGAATACGGTATCAAATTACGAGATCATTTCGAAAAACGTTTTGTTGGAAAAATGGATGATTATTCAGCTTACAAAGCGGCTAAAGAAATTAAAATTCCAGTTTTAATTATGCATGATAAAGAAGATGATGATGTTTCCGTGAAAGCGGCTTATCATATTCACGAACATTTACAGGGTTCAGAATTGGTGATTACGGAAGGTTTAGGGCATCGAAAAATTTTAGGTGATGAAGCTGTGATAAACAAGATTAAAGAATTTATTTCAAAATAAAAAAAGTCCTTCGTTTTGAAGGACTTTTGCTTTTTAGAAGTTAGGAGACAAATTGTATTTTTTATAGAAATTATCTAATGCTTCCAATACCTCATCTTCTGTATCAACTACTTTGATTAAATTCATATCTTCTGGATTGGCGTTTTTCATTTTGTCAATCATAACGGTTTTAATCCAATCTAATAAACCTGACCAAAATTCGGTTCCCACCAAAATAATTGGGAATTTTCCAATTTTCTTGGTTTGAATTAATGTAACCGCTTCGAATAATTCGTCTAATGTTCCAAAACCTCCTGGCATTACCACGAAACCTTGCGAATATTTTACAAACATTACTTTTCTCACAAAGAAGTAATCAAAGTTTAAGTTCTTGTCTTTATCGATATACGGATTAAAGTGTTGCTCAAAAGGCAATTCGATGTTTAAACCTACCGAAGTTCCTCCACCGTAATGCGCTCCTTTGTTTCCTGCTTCCATGATACCAGGACCACCACCGGTAATTACACCGTAACCCGCTTTACTGATTTTATAAGCGATTTTTTCAGCTAACAAATAATATTTGTCTTCTGGTTTTGTTCTTGCTGAACCAAAAATAGAGACACAAGGACCAATTCTACCCATCGATTCGTAACC
Organism: Flavobacterium sp. UBA6203; assembly: GCA_002421645.1. Next base: position 3,791 of record DIST01000058.1, on the reverse strand, counting down.
GTTTACGAATTCTGACATGATTTTAAAAATTGCCCATGAATCATTGGTTCTTATTTCATTCCAAGTTTTTTGCTTGAATTTCTCTTGAATTCTGTGTTCTTCGTTTTCGTACTGATCTGCTGCCATAGTAATTTTAGTTAATTTGTTTGTAAACAAACTATTACGATTAAAAAATAAAGTTTTAGCAGTGTTGTTGTGTGTAGTAATTAGGTTGCTAAGATAATTCTTTTTTCAAAAACTGCGCCGTATAACTTTTTTTATTTTTTACGATTTCCTCTGGAGTCCCTTTAGCTACTACTTCTCCTCCACCTTTTCCTCCTTCATAACCAATATCAATTACATAATCTGATAATTTTACCACATCTAAATTATGTTCGATAATTAACACCGTGTTTCCTTTATCAACTAACTTGTTGATGACATCCATAAGAACTCGAATATCTTCAAAATGTAAACCTGTTGTAGGTTCGTCTAAAATATAAAAGGTATTTCCTGTATCTTTTTTAGAAAGTTCTGTTGCTAATTTGATACGTTGTGCTTCACCGCCAGAAAGCGTTGTGCTTTGTTGACCTAAAGTGATATATCCCAATCCAACATCCTGAATTGTTTTTACTTTTCGATAAATTTTTGGAATATTTTCGAAGAAATCAACCGCTTCATCTACCGTCATGTTCAATACATCCGAAATCGATTTTCCTTTGTAGCGAATTTCTAATGTTTCTCTGTTGAAACGTTTACCCATACAGGTTTCACATTCTACATAAACATCAGGTAAAAAGCTCATTTCAATCGTTCGAACTCCCGAACCTTCACACGTTTCACAACGACCACCTTTTACATTAAAACTAAATCTTCCTGGTTTGTAGCCACGAATCATTGCTTCAGGAACTTGGGTAAACAAAGTTCTTATTTCCGAAAACACATCCGTATAAGTCGCTGGATTGGAACGTGGAGTTCTTCCAATCGGACTTTGGTCGATGTCAATTACTTTATCAATATGTTCTAAACCTTCAATTTTTTTGTAAGGCTGTGGTTTCTTAACTGCATTGAAAAAATGTGCGTTTAAAATTGGATACAATGTTTCGTTAATCAAAGTCGATTTTCCACTTCCTGAAACTCCAGTAACACAAACTAATTTTCCTAACGGAATTTCAATCGAAACATTCTTCAAATTATTCCCAGTTGCTCCTGATAATTTGATTGATTTTCCGTTTCCTTCACGACGAGTTTTTGGAACTTCAATCTGCATTTTACCATTCATGTACTGAGCCGTAATGGTATTTTCTTTCAACAATTCTTTCGGAGTTCCTTTGCTAATAATTTGACCACCAAAACGACCAGCTTTCGGACCAATATCAATCACATAATCGGCGCGTTCAATCATGTCTTTGTCATGTTCCACAACGATTACTGAATTTCCGATATCGCGTAAACTTTCTAACGATTTAATTAATCTTTCGTTGTCTCGTTGGTGCAAACCAATACTTGGCTCATCTAAAATATAAAGAACCCCAACCAATTGCGAACCAATTTGCGTAGCCAATCGAATACGTTGCGCCTCACCACCTGAAAGTGATTTTGAACTTCGGTTTAGTGATAAATAATTCAGACCAACATCTAATAAAAATTGTAATCTCGCAGTAATTTCTTTTAAAATTTCAGTTGCAATAACTTGTTGTTTTTCAGAAAGATGATTCGGTAAATCGGCAAACCATTCGGATAATTCGGCAACGTCCATTTGGACTAATTCACCGATATTTTTTCCGTTTAATTTGAAATACAACGACTCTTTTCTCAAACGCGTTCCTTTACATTCTGGACAATCGTTTTCGTCCATAAACTCTTTTGCCCAACGTTTGATACTTGCCGAATCGGAATTATCGTATTGATTTTTAATGAAATTCGAAATTCCTTCGAAATCGATTTTATAATCTTTCGTAATTCCCATAACCTTTGAAACGACTGAGAATTTTTCGTTTCCACCATACAAAATCATGTCCATTGCTTCTTGCGGAATGGTTTCGATAGCATCGGTTATTTTGAAATCATATTTTTGTGTGATAATTTCCAATTGCTTGAAAATCCACGAACTTTTATATTCGCCCAAAGGAGCAAAACCACCATTTTTAATTGATGATTTCGGATTTGGAATAATTTTCTGTAAGTTGATTTCATTCACCGTTCCTAATCCGTTACAACACGGACAAGCACCTTTTGGAGAGTTGAATGAAAAGTTATTTGGTTCCGGATTTGGATACGAAATTCCAGAAGACGGACACATTAAATTACGACTGTAAAAACGGACTTCTTGGCTTTCTTGTTCAATGACCATCATTACATCTTCACCATGATACATAGCAGTTTTGATGCTTTCCGATAGGCGTTTATCGGTATCTTCTTCTGCATTAATCGCCATTCTATCAATTACGATTTCAATATCATGCGTTTTGTAACGATCGACTTTCATGCCATATTCTAAATCACGAATCTCACCATTTACACGAACTTTTAAGAAACCTTGTTTGGCAATTTGTTCAAATAATTCGCGATAATGTCCTTTTCGAGAACGAACAACCGGTGCTAAAATATTGATGCGTTTTCCATTGGAATCCTCTAAAATCAATTGCTTGATTTGCTCATCAGAATACGAAACCATTTTTTCACCTGTGTTGTAACTGTAAGCATCGGCTCCACGAGCATACAACAAACGTAAGAAATCGTATATTTCAGTAATCGTTCCAACAGTAGAACGAGGTGATTTACTCGTGGTTTTTTGCTCAATAGCAATCACAGGCGAAAGTCCATCGATTTTATCTACATCAGGGCGTTCTAATCCTCCCAAAAACTGACGCGCATAAGCTGAGAAGGTTTCGATGTATCTTCGTTGGCCTTCAGCGTAAATAGTATCAAAAGCCAATGACGATTTTCCAGAACCCGATAAACCTGTAATAACTACAAGTTTTTCGCGCGGAATAGTAACGTCTATGTTCTTAAGATTATGAGCTCTTGCTCCAATAATTTCGATAGTTTCTTCTGTGTGTTGCATGTTTTTTTAAGCAAAACGCAAAGATACTGATTTCAATTCAATTTTTGTGGTAGACAAATGTGAAGAAAATAAAAAAAGAAAGCGCTATAACAAACGCTTTCTTTGTCTATTAGATATGTAATCGTTGATGGCTTTTTTTGTTGTGACCCAATTTTTTCCTTCTTTATAAGCATCAATTTTTCCTTGACGCGCTAACAAACTAACATATTCTTGACTGTAAGGAGTATTAGGTTCACTAACAATATTAGCAATAGATTGATATTCATCCTCATTATCGCTTGGAATAGAAGTTAAGTAGATATTAACCGTTCTTTCCAAAGCTTGACACATTAACAACGTTAACTTTTGATAGTTACCATTATTAGCCTGATTTAAAGCATCGTAATACTTTTTTCTATCATTTTTTAAGATGATTGCCGGCGGAAAACCTCTTCGCATGAGCAATAAATTCATTGCCAAACGAACGGTTCTTCCATTTCCATCAAAAAAAGGATGAATCCAAACTAATTTGTGATGAAAAACAGTAGCCAATTCAATATCATTCAATTGCAACGGATTTTCATTTATAAATTGAATTAATTCGTCTAACAAATCAGAAACTTTATTAGCATTTGGCGGAATAAAATTTGCTCCAGTAATTCGAACACCAGCATTTCTAATTCTTCCTGCAAAATCATCTTCAATGGTGCGCAAAACTAAACCATGTAGCGATAAAATATCAATACTTCTCAACACATAATCATCA
>DIST01000006.1 GCA_002421645.1 Flavobacterium sp. UBA6203 | reverse complement strand
ATCATTTTCGTATAGTTATAGAAATTCAACTTCAAATAGAGTAAATAATTCGGTTCAAACTATTTCTAATTCTGTTTTAACTTCAGGGAGTTGGTATCGGTTTTACATTCAAAAATCCGGGATTTATAAAATTTCAAAGTCTTTTTTGCAAAGTTTAGGTTTTAACGTTAATGTAAATCCTAAAAACATTAAAATATTTGGAAATGGAGGACGAATGTTGCCTTTAGATAATTCTGTTTCTTTTCCTGATGATTTAGTTGAAAATGCAATACAATTTGTGGGTGAAGAAGATGGTGTCTTTGATAATAATGATTATATTTTATTTTATGCTGAAGGGGTAGATACTTGGAATTCTGAAAGTTTAACTTCGGTTAATTTGTTTTCAGATAAGTCTTATTATTATGTAACAAGTACTGGAGGTCAAGGAAAAAGAATACAAAATGCAGTTGAACCTACAGGAGTTCCTTCACTTTCTTTTTCAAAATTTGACGATGTTTTATATTATGAAAAAGATTTGGTAAATATTGGTAAGGTGGGTAGAAGATGGTTTGGTGAGCAATTCAACATTACAAATGATCAAGAATTTGACTTTACCATTCCTAATTTAGACACAAGTTTTCCTTTAAATTTTTACATCAACACCGCATCAAAATCATTTGGTAGTTCCTCGTTTAATTTTAAAATTAACAATCAAGATGTTGGGAGTTTAAATTTTCCTGAATTAATTGCTTTTAATGGAATTGAAGCATATGAGTCTGCAATATCTGGTAATTTAGTAGTTACATCTAATGATGTAAACATCAGGTTAACTTATGATAACGGCGGGGTTCCTAATTCAAATGGTTATTTAGATTTTATTCGTATAAAATCAAAACGAAATCTTACGGGTTATGGAAAGCAATTTGTTTTTTTTAACAATGATGAATTAAGCAATATTGGTGTAGGTGAATATACAATAAGTAATGCATCAACAATTTCTCAAGTATGGGATGTGACAGATGTTTTTAATGCGGTTACTTATAGAAATACATTAGGTTCAAACTTTATTTTTAGAGTTAATCTTGGAACGCAAAGAAAATATATTGCCGTTGATTTGTCCGACACCTATTCGCCATTGAAAGAAAGTAGCAGTCTTGTTCAAAATCAAAACTTAAAGGGAACTATTTTTAATAATAATCAGGGTGTTTTTCAAGACATAGATTATTTGATAATTACACCACGATTTTTAGTAGCTCAAGCGGAGCGATTAGCCGATTTTCATAGAAATAATTCAGGATTAAGTGTTCGAGTTGTTGAATTGGAGAAGATTTATCAAGAGTTTTCTTCAGGTAAGCAAGATATTGCTGCAATACGTAATTTTATTAAATATGTCTATTGGAATGCCTCAAGTTCTGATAAAAGAGTTAAATATGTTAATCTTTTTGGTGATGCTTCGTATGATTATAAAGATAGAATTTTTAATAACACTAACATTGTTCCCGTATTTCATGGCTTTAACCCTTTAGCTTCCGAAGTAAATAATGTGTCTAATATGTCTTTGTATTCTAGTTTTATGTCTGATGATTTCTATGGATTAATGGATTCTGGTGAAGGACAAATGTTAGACGGTCTTGATGGTATAGACATTGCGGTTGGAAGAATGTTAGTTTCTAGCATAAGTCAAGCAAAAGAAATGGTGGATAAAGTAATCGAATATAATGATGAAAAATCGTATGGAAGATGGAGAAATAATTATGTTATCTATTCTGATGATGCTGATAATGAAACCGATGCTACATTGCAATTTGGTTTAGATAATTTAGCCGATGTTCTTACTAATCAAAAACCTTTTGTTAATGTTAAAAAAATACACTCTGATTCCTATTTGCAACAAGTAGCTGCAGGTGGTGAACGTTATCCACAAGCAAAAAATGAATTTTTAAGTACTTTAGAAAAAGGAGCTTTGGTTTTTAATTATTTCGGACATGGTAATGAAGAAGCATTAGCAAGGGAGCGTTTATTTGAAAAATTAGATGCGCAAAATTTATCAAATCGATACAGATATCCCTTGTTTATTACAATAACTTGTGAGTTTACACGTTTTGATGATCCAAATCGATTTACTGGAGGAGAATATATGTATTGGAATAAAAGTGGTGGAGCTATTGGATTAATTGCAACTACACGTCAAATTGGAGTTACAACTGGATTTGTAATGAATAATTTATTTAGTGAAGATTTATACGCTTTTGGTTCAAATGATTATCCTACTATAGCTGAGGCTTTACGTTTAACAAAATTAAATACAAGTTCAGATAATAGAAGAGTTGTTTTTTTTATTGGAGATCCGGCATTAAAATTGGCAATACCTAAATCAAAAATAGTACTTACAAGTGTTAATGATGTGCCTGTAGGACAAACTTTGCCTGCGCTTCAGGCATTAAGTTTAATCAAAATATCAGGTGAAGTAAGAGATGAAAATGATTTATTATTATCAAATTATAATGGTGATTTAGCAGTTCAAATTTTTGATAAAGAGATTGATAGAAGTACTTTAGCAAATAATGGTGTTGTAGCGCCAAGCCCAGGAGGAATAAATATTATGGGGAATTTTTTCTCTGCAGGACAATTAATAAAAATGAATTTTACCACTTTAGGAGAAACAATTTTTAGAGGTAATGCTTCCGTTACAAATGGGCTTTTTGATTTTAGTTTTGTAGTTCCACAAGATATTAGAATTCCAGTTGGAAATGGTAAAATCAGTTTTTATGCCAAGCGCAACTCTAGTAACTTAGAAGATCAAACGGGGTATGATCAAACAATCCAAATTGGAGGTGTTAACGTAAATGCTGCAACTGATACGAATCCACCAAGAGTCAGACTTCATATGAATGATGAAGGATTTGTTTCAGGAGGAATAACAAATTGTTCGCCAATTTTGCTTGCTTTTCTTGAGGATGAAAATGGTATTAATACGGCAAGTGGAATAGGGCATGATATTGTGGCAATTTTAGATGGTGATGAATCTAATCCTTTTGTTTTGAACGATTATTATGAAACGGAAAACGATGATTATACTAAAGGATTTTTAAGATTTCCATTCCGTGATTTATCGCCCGGATTGCATACTATTTTAGTAAAAGCATGGGATGTGTATAATAATTTGGTTACAGCTGAAATTCAGTTTAATGCAGTATGCTCTGATGATGGTTTGAAAATTGAGCATGTACTAAATTATCCAAATCCATTCGTTAGTTACACTGAATTTTGGTTTAATCATAATATGCCCTTTGAGCCCTTAGATGTTCAAGTTCAGATTTTAACTGTTTCTGGTAAACTCGTTAAAACAATTAATCAGCAAGTAACCACAGATGGTTTTTTATGTAGAGATATTGTTTGGGATGGTAGAGATGATTTTGGAGATAAAATTGGAAAAGGAGTTTATGTTTATAAACTAAAAGTAAGATCTATATCAACTGGTAAGTCTGTTGAAAAATATGAGAAACTTGTAATACTATAATAAAATACTATATTTGTGAAATTAATTTCTTTAAGACAATGAAAAAAATTGCGCTATTATTAATACTTTCATTAGCTGTTCAATATACAAAAGCTCAAGACCGTGTTATAACTACAGGGGTACCATTCTTGTTAATTGCTGCTGACGCTAGATCTGCAGGTATGGCAGATATGGGGGTTGCAACTTCAGCAGATGCTTTTTCACAACAATATAACCCTGCGAAATACGCTTTCTCACTTGATAAACAAGGTTTTTCACTTAGTTATACTCCTTATTTAACAAGTATAGCTAATGATATTTCGTTAGGTCAATTAACTTATTACAACAGAATAAATGAAAGAAGTGCGTTTTCTGGTTCTTTTCGTTTTTTTGGTTTAGGGGATATTGAGTTAAGAAGAACTGGAGATCCTGGTGAGATTCCGAGAGTGGTTAATCCAAATGAATTGGTATTAGATGGATCTTACTCATTAAAGTTAAGTGAGCGTTTTTCAATGGCAGTTGGTGGTAAATATGTTCGTTCAGCACTTAAAATAGCTGATGAAAATACAGATGCAAGTTCAGCAACAACTTTTGCAGTAGATATTGCAGGATATTATCAATCAGAGGAAATTGCATATGATGATTTTAATGGTAGATGGAGAGCGGGTTTCAATTTTCAAAATATGGGTCCGAAAATCAGTTATGATAATGATGATTTAAATGATAATTTTATGCCAGCTAATATGAGATTAGGTGGAGGTTTTGATTTTATTTTTGATGAATATAATAAAGTTGGAGTTACCGCAGAAGTTACAAAACTTATGGTTCCTACACCACCTAAAGTTGGTGATGAAGATGGTGATGGTGATGTTGATAATTCCGATTATGCATTGGCCGATAGAAACTACAGAGCCACTCCTTGGGTAAAAGGTATTTTTAAGTCTTTCGGTGATGCTCCAGACGGGTTTTCTGAAGAATTAAAAGAATTTACTTATGCTTTAGGTGCTGAATATTGGTATCAAGATTCATTTGCATTGCGAATGGGGTATTTTAATGAGAATAAGTTAAAAGGTGCTAGAAAATATTTTACTTTGGGTTCTGGGTTTAAATATAATATTGTAAAAATTGATGTTTCTTATTTGTTCTCAACTTCTACTGTAAAAAATCCTTTAGAAAATACACTACGTTTTTCACTTACTTTCAATTTTGGTGATAAATATGATGAACTATAAATTTATAAAAATAATTTAATCAAGATATCCAAATTCTCAATTTAGAATTTGGATTTTTTTTCCTTACATATGAAGCAAATTTCAATAAACACTACCATTTCGGTACTATCAAAAGACGAATTGTCTCAAGAAGAAACAAATTTAATGACTCAAGCATTTGAAGCAAGAAGTAAAGCCTATGCGCCTTATTCTAAATTCACCGTTGGAGCAGCTATTCTTCTTGATAATGGAATCGTAATTCAAGGCTCTAATCAAGAAAATGCAGCTTATCCTTCTGGTTTATGTGCGGAACGTGTGGCTATTTTTTATGCGGGTTCAACTTATCCAAACGCTAAAATTGTAAAAATGTTCATCACAGCATCACCACAAGACAGAGATTTAGAAGAACCAATCCCGCCCTGTGGTAGCTGTAGACAAGCAATCGCTGAGTACGAATTCAAACAAGATACACCAATTGCAATTTTCTTTATGGGAGCAAAAGGAGATATTTATAAATCAGATTCATTAAAAAATATCCTACCATTAGTTTTCGACAAGAATCATCTATAACGATTTCGTAACTTTTTTTATCGATTTTGTTATAAAAAATACAAAAATCGTAGAATTTAATTTTTTCAATCAGGTTCTATGTAGTATTTTTGCTGTTCGTAAAATTGCGAATGATTATGTTATATTGTTTGCAGTTCAATTGTATTAAAAAACAAACTAAAAATGAAACCAATTACAAGAGAAGTTTACCTAAAATGGTATGAGGATATGTTATTTTGGAGAAAGTTTGAAGATAAACTTGCTGCTGTTTATATCCAACAAAAAGTTAGAGGATTTTTGCATTTATACAATGGGCAAGAAGCTGTTTTAGCTGGAGCTTTACATGCAATGGACTTGTCTAAAGATAAAATGATTACCGCTTATCGTAATCACGTTCAGCCAATTGGAATGGGTGTAGATCCAAGAAGAGTTATGGCAGAATTGTACGGAAAAGCTACAGGTACTTCTAAAGGTATGGGTGGATCGATGCATATTTTCTCTAAAGAACATGGTTTCTATGGAGGACACGGTATCGTTGGAGCGCAAATTCCAGTAGGTGCTGGTATGGCTTTTGCAGATAAATATTTTGAAACGGGTGGTGTTACATTGACCTATTTTGGTGATGGTGCGGCACGTCAAGGTTCTTTACATGAAGCTTTCAACATGGCAATGAATTGGAAATTACCAGTTGTTTTCATTTGTGAAAATAACGGATATGCGATGGGAACTTCTGTTGAAAGAACGGCTAATCATACCGATATATGGAAACTTGGTTTAGGTTATGAAATGCCTTGCGGACCAGTTGATGGGATGAATCCGGTGAAAGTGGCTGAAGCAATGCATGAAGCAATGGAAAGAGCTCGTCGTGGAGACGGACCTACATTCTTAGAAATGAAAACATACCGTTACAGAGGACACTCAATGTCTGATGCACAGTTATATAGAACAAAAGAGGAAGTGGAAGAATATAAAAAAATCGACCCAATTACTCAAGTTTTAGATATTATCAAAGAAAACGGTTATGCTACAGATGCTGAAATCGAAGCAATCGATCAAAGAGTAGCTGATTTAGTTGCTGAATGTGAAAAATTCGCTGAAGAATCTCCATTCCCAGAAGCACAACAGTTGTATGACGTAGTGTACGAACAAGAAAATTATCCTTTCATTCCACATAAATTATAAGGACTATGGCACAAATTATAACAATGCCCCGTTTGAGTGATACGATGACCGAAGGAGTTGTAGCAACTTGGTTAAAAAAAGTGGGTGATACAATCAAAACTGGTGATATTCTTGCCGAAATTGAAACGGATAAAGCTACAATGGAATTTGAATCTTTCTATGATGGTGTTTTATTACACATCGGAATTCAGGAAGGACAATCGGCTCCAGTAGATTCGTTGTTAGCTATCATTGGTTCAGCAGGTGAAGATATTTCTGCTTTATTAAGTGGCGGAACAGTGACTGAAACTAAAGAAGAAAAAGTAGTAGAAGAAGCCAAACCAACTTCAGCAGCAGTTGAAATTCCAGCTGGTGTAAAAGTGGTAACGATGCCTCGTTTGTCTGATACTATGACAACAGGAACAGTTGCAACTTGGTTGAAAAAAGTGGGAGATACTGTAAAAGAAGGCGATATTTTAGCTGAAATCGAAACGGATAAAGCTACGATGGAATTCGAATCTTTCAATGCAGGAACGTTATTATATATCGGAGTTCAAGAAGGTGATTCTGCTCCAGTAGATACAATTTTAGCTATTTTAGGTCCAGCAGGAACTGATGTTTCAGGTATTGCGGCTAACTACAAAGTTGGCGCTGTGGCTGAAGCTCCAAAAACTGAAGAAGTAAAAGAAGTTGCTCAAGCAGAAACTACTTCCAACTCCCAACTCCCAGCTTCTAACTCAGAAGGTAGAGTTTTCGCTTCTCCATTAGCTAAAAAAATTGCTCAAGATAAAGGAATCAACTTATCTCAAGTAAAAGGTTCTGGTGAGAATGGAAGAATTGTAAAATCAGATGTGGAGAATTTCTCACCATCTGCAGTTGCAACTCCATCTCAAGCCGTTGCAGAAGCTACAAATGCCGTTGCAGCAGTTAAACCATTTGTTCCAGCAGGAGAAGTATTTCAAGAAGAAATCAAAAATTCGCAAATGCGTAAAACCATTGCGAGACGATTATCAGAATCTAAATTTACTGCACCGCATTACTATTTAACAATCGAGTTAGATATGGACAATGCAATTGCTTCAAGAAATATGATTAACGGATTACCAGATACGAAAGTTTCTTTCAACGATATGGTAATCAAAGCGAGTGCGATGGCATTGAAAAAACATCCACAAGTAAATTCACAATGGAGAGAAGATGCAATGGTTATCAATCACCACGTGAATATTGGTGTTGCTGTTGCTGTTGAAGACGGTTTAATGGTTCCTGTGTTGAAATTTACAGACCAAATGAGTTTAACTCAAATTGGTGCAAATGTGAAAGACTTAGCTGGAAAAGCAAAATCTAAAAAAATTCAACCAGCAGAAATGGAAGGAAGTACATTCACTATTTCAAACTTAGGAATGTTCGGAATTCAATCGTTTACATCGATTATCAATCAACCAAATTCAGCTATTTTATCTGTTGGTGCTATTATTGAAAAACCAGTAGTTAAAAATGGTCAAATCGTAGTTGGAAACACAATGACAGTTACTTTAGCTTGCGACCACAGAACAGTGGACGGAGCAACAGGAGCTCAATTCTTACAAACGTTCAAAGCGTTTATGGAAAATCCAGTAACGATGTTAGCCTAATAAGTGTTAAATTTATCATACAAAATCCCGATTTACTCGGGATTTTTTTATTTTTACTTAAAACTAAAAACTATGAAAAAAATCGTATTCCTAATTTCTCTCGTTGGATTGTCATTGCATGCACAAACCAATGTTACTTCGAAAAACATTTCTAATTTCAATTACCAAGTTGAAGAAGGAAATGTAATCAAAACTTTGTCTTATTTAACTTCGGATGAGTTAGAAGGAAGAGATTCAGGTAGTGAGGGTATTGAATTAGCAACTGTATATTTAGAAAATCTTTTAAAAGAGAACGGAATTAAGCCTTATTTTAAAACGTATCGCGATACACTTTCTAATTTTGATAAAACTTCTTACAACGTAGTTGGTTATATCGAAGGGAACGATAAAGAGTTAAAAAATGAATTTGTTATTATTGGTGCGCATTATGATCATATTGGAAAAATTGCAGCTGTAAATGGCGATGATATTGGAAATGGAGCAAATGACAATGCTTCTGGAACTACAGCAGTAACCGAAGTAGCAAAATATTTCGCAAAATTTAAAAACAATAAAAGAAGTATTCTTTTTGTGTTTTTTTCGGCTGAAGAAAAAGGACTTTTAGGATCAAAACATTTGGCTGCTAAATTGAAAGAACAAAAAATGGATTTGTATTTTATGTTCAATTTTGAAATGATTGGAGTGCCTATGAAAGACAAAGGAATGGATTTCTATTTGACAGGTTTTGGAAAATCCAACATGGCAACAAAGATGAACGAATATGCAGGAGAAAAGTTAGTGGGTTATTTGCCAATTGAAACCAAATACATGCTATTCAGAGCATCTGATAATTATCCGTTTTTCACTGAATTTAATGTCCCAGCACAAACTGTTTCGACTTTCGATTTTGAAAATTTCCAATTCTATCACCAACCAGATGATGAGTTTGAATTGATGGATACCAAACACATGACGACCGTGATTACAAAAACAATTCCAGTTTTGGAAAGAATGATAAACGCTCCAAAAAAAGAAATAAAATTAAATGAAAAGTAAAAACATCATCATAACCGGAACTTCTAGAGGAATTGGTTATGAATTAGCCTTGCAATTTGCTAATGCTGGTCATCAAGTATTAGCTATTTCTAGAAAAACACCAAAAGAGTTAATCGAAAATCAAAACATAACTTGTTTGTCAATTGATATTTCAAATCCAGAAGAATTACTTCAGGTTGAAAATTTCATTAACAGAACTTGGAAAAAAGTAGATGTTTTAATTCATAACGCAGGAAGTTTATTGCATAAACCGTTTACACAAATAAGTTCAGAGGAATTTCAAAATATCTACAAAGTCAATGTTTTTGCTGTTGCCGAATTAACAAAAATCTGTATTTCATTCATGGAAAAAGGAAGTCATGTGGTAACTATTAGTTCTATGGGAGGCATTCAAGGAAGTATGAAATTCGCTGGTTTAGCAGCTTATTCGTCAAGTAAAGGAGCTGTAATTACGTTATCTGAATTGTTAGCGGAAGAATATAAAGAACAAGGAATTGCTTTCAATGTTTTAGCACTTGGAGCAGTTAATACCGAAATGTTACAAGAAGCTTTTCCAGGTTACGAAGCGCCACTTTCAGCAAAAGAAATGGCAGATTATATTTTCAATTTTGCCTTAACTGGAAACAAATATTATAACGGAAAAGTATTGCAAGTTTCATCTTCAACGCCATAAAATTGAGTGACGTATTAAAAAAATATCTTCCTGAACACGCAGTTCATCCTTGTTTTGAGTTAATCAAAGCGAATCATGTACATCTTAAAATCGTTAATGAGCGTCAAACCCGTCATGGCGATTATCGTAAAGATGCGAAAGGTTATCATCTGATTACGGTAAATGCTAGTTTAAATAAATATCGATTCCTAATAACTCTAATTCATGAAATTGCGCATTTGGTAGCTTTCGAAAAATATGGTCGTAACATAAAACCGCATGGAGATGAATGGAAACTCACTTTTCAAAGAATGATGGTGCCGTTTATTCGTCCTGAAATATTTCCAAATCAATTGTTGCCATTACTTGCCAAACATTTTAGAAATCCGAAAGCAAGTAGCGATACTGATGCAAAATTAGCCATCGCTTTAAAACTATTTGACCAAAAAGAAACCGATAAAAATTATATCTTTGAAATTCCAATGGGAAGTCATTTTAGAATTCACAATGGAAAAATTTTCAAGAAAATAGCATTGCGAGTAAAACGATATGAATGTTTAGAAATTAGTTCGGGACGTTTGTATTTGTTTCAACCCAATGCCGAAGTAGAATTGTTGCCGAATAAGTTCTAGCAACAAAAAACATACAAAATGAACAAAAATTATTACGCAATCATAATGGCTGGAGGAGTTGGTTCTCGCTTTTGGCCAGTTAGTACAACCGAGTTTCCAAAGCAATTTCATGATATGTTAGGAACAGGTGAAACTTTGATTCAAAAGACTTTCACTCGTTTGTCTCAAATTATTCCTAAAGAAAACATTTTGATTCTCACAAACGAAGTTTATAATGATATCGTTTTGGAACAATTGCCTATGATACAGCAAGAGCAAATTGTTTTAGAACCTGCTATGCGAAATACAGCACCTTGTATTTTATACGCTTCTTTAAAAATTAAAAAACAAAATCCAGATGCCATTATGGTAGTGGCGCCTTCTGATCATTGGATTGAAGATGAGTTACAGTTTTGTTCTAATCTTCAGTATGCATTTGATTTTTGTGAACGCGACGAAAATTTGATGACTTTAGGAATTTTACCAACGTTTGCCAACACAGGTTATGGTTATATCGAATTCGATAAATTAGATTCGCGTCCTATCAAAAAAGTAAAGCAGTTCAGAGAAAAGCCAGATTATGCAACTGCAAGAAAATTCATCCAGAGCCGAAACTTCCTTTGGAATGCAGGGATTTTCGTTTGGAGTGCGAAATCAGTTTTAAAAGCGTATGAAGAATTTCAGCCGGTGATGTACGATCATTTTATGAATGGTTATGAGGTTTTAAATACCCCAAAAGAAGAAGCTTTTATCAGAGATAATTATCCGTTAGCCCAAAACATTTCAGTAGATTATGCTATTTTAGAAAAAGCACAAAATGTTTACGTTTTACCTGCAACTTTCGATTGGAATGATTTAGGAACTTGGGGTTCTTTATACGATAAATTACCAAAAGACGAACAAGAAAATGCTGTAGTAAATGCGTCGGTTTATTTAGAAAATGCAACCAATAACATCATCCGAACTGAAGGTAAAAAATTAGTAGTAATTGATGGTTTAACCGATTATATTATCGTAGATAAAGACGATGTTTTGTTGATTTATCCAAAAAATAAAGAGCAAGATATCAAGCAAATAGTATCTAAAATTCAGTAGTACTATTTCACATCATCTTCCAAATACATTTTTCGAACACGTTTGAATAATTCTGAAGAGTATACAAAATCGGTAACAGCTTCGTTATCGGTTTTGAATATTTCTTTGTTGGAGCCTTCCCATTCTAATAAACCATTTTTTAAGAACACAATTTTCTCTCCGATTTCCATTACCGAATTCATATCGTGCGTGTTAATCACAGTAGTAATGTTGTATTCTTGAGTGATTTCCTGAATCAAATTGTCAATTACAATCGCTGTTTTTGGGTCTAAGCCTGAGTTAGGCTCATCACAAAACAAATATTTCGGATTATTTACAATAGCTCTAGCAATCGCGACACGTTTTTGCATTCCTCCTGAAATTTCAGAAGGACGTTTTTGATGTGCATTAACCAGATGAACTCTATCAATCACAAAATCAACACGTTCTTTTATCTCTTTGGCTGATTTATTGGTAAACATTTTTAATGGAAACCCAATATTTTCCTCAACGGTCATACTGTCAAAAAGCGCACTTCCTTGAAATACCATTCCAATTTCGGTTCTTAACTCACGTCTTTCATCATTTGAAAGTTCCGAATAAATTCTACCATCGAAAGAAATAGTGCCACTATCTGGCGTATGAATTCCTAATAACGATTTTAAGAAAACAGTTTTCCCAGAGCCACTTTGTCCAATGATTAGATTGGTCATTCCGGCTTCAAAACGAGTGGAAACTCCTTTTAAAACGGTTTGTTCGCCAAACTTTTTTACGATATTTTTTACTTCAATCATTAGCTTAAAAGAAGTTGGGTTAATATAAAGTTCACTAAAATGATAACTACCGATGTCCAAACGAAAGAAACGGTACTTGCTTTACCAACTTCCAAAGCGCCACCTTTCATGTAATATCCATGGAAAGAAGGAATAGTAGCTAGAATAAAAGCAAATACAAAAGTTTTAATGAAAGCATAGGCAATATGAAATGGAATAAACTCCGCTTGAAGTCCGGTTGTGAATTCGAAACTTGTAGTGAATCCTCCATAAACGGCTGCCATCCAACCTCCAAAAACACCTAAAAACATACTTAATCCAATTACAAAAGGATATAAAAACAATGCAATGATTTTAGGAAAAACTAAATAGTTTAAAGAATTAACTCCCATTACTTCTAAAGCGTCAATTTGTTCCGTAACTCGCATCGTTCCTATACTAGAAGTAATAAACGAACCCATTTTACCTGCCATAATGATGGAAATAAAAGTAGGAGCAAACTCTAAAATCACAGATTGTCGCGTTGCAAATCCAATTAAAAATTTAGGAATTAACGGATTGGTTAAATTTAATGCGGTTTGAATAGCCACAACACCACCAACGAAAAACGATATGAAAGAAACAATTCCAAGTGAATCGATAATTAAATCATCAACTTCTTTGAAGATTAATTGTTTCATGGCCGACCATTTAGTTGGCTTGTTGAAAATTTCTTTCAACATGATGAAGTATTTTCCTATTTGCGATAAGTAGCGAATGAGCATCATTTTGATAGTGTTCAGTATTCGGTTTCTAGTAAGCAGTAAAAATACTATATTTTGTTTGAAAATGAGTTACCTTTTTAAAAATGCTTAAATTTTAACCACACCAATAAAAAAGTCTGACTTGTTTGTGATTTTTATTTTGTCTTTTTTCTTTACAGATTTTTTGTCCTCGTTTAAATTTAAGATTTTTTTCTTCAAATGGAAGCAGTCCAATTTCGAATCTTCGTTCATTTATAGCTTCAAATTTATTAGTATCTTCTGTTTGATGCCATTCATTATAGTATTCATCAATATTGCTAAATTTAGATTGAAAATCCATTATAGAAGCATAGATTTCAGGTTGTAAGTTTCCTTTAAATACTTCGTTTTTTAATAATTGATTATAACTTTTGTCTCTTGGATAGGAATAATAATGAAGTAAAATAAGTTTAGCTTTATTATTTCCAAAAGAATAGTCATAGTTTGGTTTGTTTGATAAACTTTTAATGCCTAAATAATTCAAATCGATATTTCTTTCTTCTGGGAATCCATGTTTTGTAATTAGTGAAATTAATTTTACATCAACAATATCTGAAATAATACTGTCATATTTTTTCCAATAAATATCCTTGTTTTTTGAATCATAAGTGCTCAACGAATCCAAGTAATATATTTTCCACTTATTATCTAAATCGGATAATTTATTAATTGTATCCAATAATTTATAATTGATACTTTTTTTGTATTTTTTATTTGATATCTGAAATTGAGAATTGATGAATTTTTCGATTTTATTTTTCGAGATATAACTTCTAATTAAACTATCATTAGTTAAGTATTCGGGAAGTAAACCTCTTTCAAAGCCTTTTTTTACGGTTTTTTTGAAGAAAAGCATGTCGTTTTCAATTACTGCTATCTGCATAGCTGTAAAACAGTTTTTTGCAATTGGTTTTACATTAATTGAAAAAGCTTTTTTGTAATATTGAAGCGCTTCTGAATAATTTTCTTTTAAAATGAAAGATTCGGCTTGACTTACATTTAGAGAATAATTTATGTATGGATTTGATTTATTATCATTTATATCAAATGAAAATAAAGTTATTAGTGATAATAAAAAGATGTATTTCATATTAATAATTAAAATAACTTCTCTTTCATCTTCTTCCAACGATATTTTCTAACAAATTTTGCTTGTTCAGGTGTAACCAACATGTTTTTGTTCTCTCTTTTAGCTTTCCAAAAACCTTTGATGTAATCTAAAAACAATAATGGTTTCCCTTTTCGCATCGCTAATTTTAAGGAAGCAACGGCTGTGATTAATAATCCGTAACCTAGAGTATAGAATGCTTCTCCTTGTTTGAATCTTGCGGCTTGGTTGTAGCTAGCACCTGTAGGTTTTAAGTGTTTTACATGTAAACTTTCATCTGTCACGACTTTCCAATGGTAGAATTTACAAAGTAATTCGTCAACAGTATCCCAACCCATTTGTGGTTTTAAGCCTCCAATTTGTTTGAAGGTTGCTGCACGATACGCTTTTAAAGCACCTCGAATATGGTCTTTATCGGTAAGATTTTCTAAAACCCAATTTCCATTTTTCTCGATGTAACAAAATCCGCCCACCATTCCAATTGTCTCATCGGATTGAAAATGTTTTATAATCGTTTCGAAGTAGTTTTTTTGAAAAATTAAATCGGCATCTACCTTTACAATGATGTCATAATTGTCATCAATATTTTTTTCTCCTTCCTGAAATGCTTGAATCACTTTACTTCCAGGTAAATGAATGGCATCTGATTTTTTATTCACTAAAGTGATAAATGGATATTTGGAAGCAAATTCAGAAACAATTTCCGGAGTTTTATCGGTAGAATTATCATTCACCACTACAATTTTTGTTGGTAAAACGGTTTGTTCTACTAAAGATTGCAAAGTCAAGCTCATAAAAGCTTCTTCGTTGTATGCAGGAATGATAATGTAGTATTTCATTTGACTATTTTACTTTTTCAGCATAAACCAAATAATATCTTGGAGTAAACCATCTTAATAACGGACGGAAACCAATTTTCTTAACGGGATGAGTGAATTTTACTCGGTCAACGATTATAAAACCTGCTTTTTCAAGTAACCAATCCAATTGCCAATCTTCAAATTCATGATAATGTCTGTCCCACATATCGGTCTTGCTTCGATACGCTGGAGAAAACCATAAACGCAAAGGAATCGAAATCAAAATTTTATCTGCTTTTACGTTTTGTAAAACAGTGTAAGGATTTAGTAAATGTTCGAAAATTTCAAAACCCGTAAACACATCGTAGTTTTCAGTTTCAAGCGCCGATTGATTGTTGTCAATGTCTTCACCTTTTGTATTGATAACAGTATAACCATTATCCACCATGATTTTTGAAAAAGGATTTGGAACACCTAAATCAAAAATGGTTTCAGAAGTTTTGATATGTTTTTTTAGAAAATCTAAAGTGATGTTGAATCGTTTGCTCGGATATGTTTTTTCGTACATTGAAATTAAAATTGGTGTACAAATTTACTTTTTTCTTCTAACTTCCAACTTCCAACTTCCAACTTTTTTACATTTGATACACAATCGCATTAATATTCATACCAGAGCCAACGGATGCAAATATGATGACATCACCTTTCTTAAGTTCCTGATTTTCTAATTTGCCTTTCATCATTAAATCGAAAAGTGTAGGTACGGTTGCAACACTAGAATTCCCTAATTTATGAATGCTCATTGGCATAATGCCTTCTGGCGGGGATTGCTTATATTGTTTAAAGAATCGATGTATAATAGCTTCGTCCATTTTTTCATTAGCTTGATGAATTAGCACTTTTTTTACTTTTTCTATTGGAACGCCACTTTTTTCTATACAAGATGCCATCGCTTTAGGTACATTACTTAATGCAAATTCATATATTTTTCTTCCGTGCATTTTGATATAGCGCACATCAGGGTCGTGGTTTTTATTGAAAGAATTTCCAAAAAACAAATAATAGGCTTCGTCATAAGTAAATGTAGCCGTTTCATGTGCTAGAATTCCGCCTTCATTATCGGTTGCTTCTATAATTGTAGCACCAGCACCATCAGAATAAATCATGGAATCTCTATCGTGTAAATCTACTACTCTTGATAAAGTTTCGGCACCGATTACCAAACATTTTTTAGCCATTCCAGCTTTAATGAAGGCATAAGCTTGAATAACACCTTCTACCCAACCCGGGCAACCAAAAAGAATATCATAAGCAACGCATTTTGGATTCTTAATTTTTAGCCCATGCTTTACTCTGGTAGCTAAACTTGGTAAAATATCCGATTGAATAGCACCTTTTTTTACATCACCAAAATTGTGCGCTAAAATAATATAATCAATAGTTTCTCTATCGATTTTAGCATCTTCAATTGCTTTTTCTGCAGCGATTAATGCAATATCTGAAGTGCATAAATCATCAGTCACATAACGTCGTTCTTGAATTCCAGTAATTTCTAAAAATTTTTCAGCGATAACATCATTTGGATGAGGAAACGGAGTTCCGTCATCATTTAAAAAAGTATGTTGCGCAAAATCTATATTAGATATTATTTCAGTTGGAATATAGCTTCCCGAACCTGTTATTTTGATATTCATTTTTTTATTTTTTTGGTAAATCGAATTTACAAAATTATGTTGTTAATGATTTGGTAACCTGTTGATTTTTACTATTTTTATCAAAATCGTAGTAAAATTGCTTTAAAAAAATGAAATTCTAAAATTATAAGCTTTTAATTGAATTTTATCTGCATTATGGTAGCCATACTCAACGCTTGTGTTTTCATTTGTTCAGCATATTTTCCTTCGAAATGTTCATCAATTGTTGAATTGAAATGTGTTAGCCAAGTATTAAAGTGTTCTTTAGTAAAAGCATGTTTGTCATGAACGTCTTTATGAATCGAAAACATATTATTAAAATAACCACCTTTTAAAAATAAAGATTGTTCCCAAAAAGTAGCTAAATTATCAAAATGCGCCTCTAAATGTTGGTCAACAGATGTTACTTTAGTAAAGAAAAATTTAATTGAATCATCGGCTAAAAGTTTATCGTAAAACTTGCGCATGATGAGTAAAATATCTTCTCTGTTCTGAATATCATTCATCTTTTAAATTATTAAAAAAGGACCCAAATAAAAACTTGAGTCCTTTTGATTTATTATTTTGTACTTCTTACTTTGAATTACATGTAAGCTTCAATTGGAGCACAAGAACAAACTAAATTTCTATCTCCATACGCTTCGTCAATACGACGAACTGTAGGCCAAAATTTATTCTCTGCAATATAATCTAAAGCATATGCCGCTTGTTCTCTTGTGTAAGGGAAAACCCATTCGTTTGCTGTAACCATCGCTAAAGTATGTGGTGCATTTCTTAAAATGTTGTTCACATCGTCTTTAGTTGAAGCTTCAATTTCTTTACGAATTGAAATCAGCGCATCACAAAAACGATCTAGTTCCGCTAAATCTTCTGATTCTGTTGGTTCTACCATCAAAGTTCCAGCTACAGGGAAAGAAACCGTTGGCGCGTGGAATCCGTAATCCATTAAACGTTTTGCGATATCCGTTACTTTGATTCCTTTTTCCTCGAAAGCTCTACAATCTAAAATCATTTCGTGAGCCGCTCTTCCCATTTCTCCTGAATATAAGATTGGATAATGTCCTTCGAAACGTGCTTTCATGTAGTTAGCATTTAAGATAGCATATTTAGTAGCGTTTGTTAATCCTTCAGCACCCATCATTACAATGTAACCGTAAGAAATCAAACAAACTAAAGCCGAGCCATAAGGTGCTGATGAAATAGCAGTGATAGCTTGACTTCCTCCAGTTGGAATAATTGGATTTGTTGGCAAGAATGGAACTAATTTTTCGTTTACGCAAATTGGTCCAACACCAGGTCCACCACCACCGTGAGGAATTGCGAAGGTTTTGTGTAAGTTCAAGTGACAAACATCAGCACCAATAGTAGCAGGATTAGTTAATCCAACTTGTGCATTCATGTTCGCACCGTCCATATATACTAAACCACCATTTTCGTGGATGATATTCGTGATTTCAATAATAGCACTTTCAAAAACTCCATGAGTTGATGGATAAGTAACCATCAAAGCAGATAAGTTATCTTTATGTTGGATCGCTTTTGCTCTTAAATCTTCTACATCGATATTCCCATTTTCCATGGTTTTAGTAACGATTATTTCCATTCCTGCCATAGCTGCAGAAGCTGGATTGGTTCCATGAGCAGAAGCCGGAATCAAACATACATTTCTGTGATGATCGCCTCTTGATTGGTGATAAGCTCTAATAGCCATCAAACCAGCATATTCTCCTTGAGCACCTGAATTTGGTTGTAATGTAGTTCCTTTGAATCCAGTAATTACATTTAATTGATGCTCTATTTTTTTCAACATGATTTGGTAACCTTCTGCTTGTTCAACAGGTGCAAAAGGGTGAATGCTGTTCCAGTTTGCCATAGATAATGGCAACATTTCAGCAGCAGCATTTAATTTCATCGTACAAGATCCTAAAGAAATCATCGAGTGATTCAACGATAAATCTTTACGTTCTAATTTTTTGATATAACGCATCAATTGCGATTCTGAATGGTTGTTGTTGAAAACTTCGTATTGTAAGAAACTTGATTTTCTCACTAAGTTTTCAGGAACCATTGAATCATTTGCTAATTGATTTACAGTAAATGCATCTTTTCCAGTAGCTTCAGCGAAAATAGCAATGATTTGATTGATATCGTTTACAGAAGTCGTTTCGTTGAAAGAAATCGAAATCGTTTCCGCATCTGGATAGAAGAAGTTTACTTCGTGTTGCTCAGCGATTGCTTTTACTTTATTTGCATCAGCTTTTACTAAAATCGTATCGAAGAAAGCAGAGTTCGTTTGGTAAACTCCTAATTTATTTAAAGCATCGGCAGTAGTAACCGCAGAAGCGTGAACTTTATCAGCGATATATTGTAAACCTTTTGGTCCGTGATAAACGGCATACATTCCAGCCATAACCGCTAATAAAACTTGAGCTGTACAAATGTTTGAAGTTGCTTTTTCTCGTTTGATGTGTTGCTCACGAGTTCCTAATGCCATACGTAAAGCGCGGTTTCCGTTAGCATCGATAGAAACACCGATGATTCTTCCTGGCATCGAACGTTTGAATTCTTCTTTCGTTGCGAAATATCCAGCGTGTGGACCACCGTAACCCATTGGAATACCAAAACGTTGCGTTGTTCCAACTACTACTGCAGCTCCCATTTCACCTGGAGGTGTTAATTTAGCTAACGATAAAATATCAGCAGCAACGGCAACTTTGATTTCGTTTTCTGCAGCTTTTGCAATAAATCCAGCATAGTCATAAACTTGACCGTATTTTCCTGGATATTGTAAAATTGCGCCAAAGAATTCTGTTGAAAAATCAAATGTTTCATGATTTCCAACCACTAATTCAATATTTAAAGGAGTAGAACGTGTTTGTAAAACCGATAAAGTTTGTGGTAAAATTTCTTCCGAAACGAAGAATTTATTCACGTTGTTTTTCTTTTGATCGCGTGTTCTAACATCGAAAAGTAACGCCATTGCTTCAGCAGCAGCAGTTCCTTCGTCAAGTAACGATGCATTTGCGATTTCCATTCCTGTTAATTCGATAACCGTAGTTTGGAAATTCAAAATCGCTTCTAAACGACCTTGAGCAATTTCAGCTTGGTAAGGTGTGTAAGCCGTGTACCATCCTGGGTTTTCAAAAATATTTCTTTGAATAACAGCAGGAATAATCGTTGGGTGATATCCTAAACCAATATAAGATTTGAATACTTTGTTTTTCTTTCCTAATTCTTGAATGTGAGTCAAATACTCATATTCCGACATAGGAGCTTCTAAATTTAAGTCGTTTTTTAAACGAATATCATCTGGAATAGTTTCGTAAATTAATTGGTCTAATGTTTCTACACCAATGGTTTTTAACATGTGATTTAAGTCACTCTCACGAGGGCCTAAATGTCTCAAAGCGAATGCATCTGTTCTCATTTATTAAAAATGTGTATGTATGTTATTATGTGTTGTTTTGGACAACAAAAGTAATTATTAATCTTGTAATTTTTTGTTTTTAAAATGTGAAATTTTGTGATTTTATCAACTAATTTCAAGTCTTATTAACAGATTGATTAATTTTGTTGAATGGTGGTTTTTAAGAAAATTCTCGATTTTTATATTAATAGTAGTTTGCATGTGGCATTATCTGCTTTTGCATTGGTGTCTATGACGCAATATTTCTTTGGAGTTGAAAGAGATTTTAGTGTTGCTTTTTTTGCTTTTTTTGGAACTGTTGTAGGGTATAATTTTGTGAAGTACGATGCCATTGCAAGGTTAAACAAAACCGAAATTAAAAAAGAGCTCAAAGTCATCGTTTTTTTGAGTTTTATTTCTTTGTTGGCTTGTTTTTACTTTTTCTTGCAATTGAGTTGGATGACAAAACTAAGTGCTTTTGTTTTTTTTGGACTTACGCTTTTATATACTTTACCCTTTTTTCCCAACAAACAAAATGCTCGAAATTGGAAAGGTGTAAAAATTTATATAGTTGCCATTACTTGGGTTGGAGTTACCGTATTGTTGCCATTACAAGAAGCACAAATTTCCTTTTCTTTTGATGTTTTGTTGATGGCTATTCAACGATTTTTGCTAGTGTTTTCTCTTGTTCTTGTTTTTGAAATCGTCGATGTTAAATTAGATGATCCGCATTTGCAAACCGTTCCACAGAAAATAGGAGTGGAGCCGACTAAAAAATTAGGTTATCTATTATTGTTTTTATTGTTGGTATTAGAGTTTTTCTACACGAATAATCATCACTTTTTGCCACTTTTTTTCAAGCTTTTGGTATGCGGAACGATTGCTATTTTTCTCTTTTTTGCCAACGAAAACCGTTCAAGATATTACGCGTCATTTTGGGTAGAAAGTGTGCCGATTTTGTGGTGGTTGGTGTTAGTGGTTTTGGAAAATTAGCTATAATATTTCACTTTAAATTCAACATTATTAGATTTACATTTTGGACAAAAAACGGCTTTTTCTTTTTCTAATTTTCCACCGCATTCACATTCGTGGATGGTTTCAAAACCATCTCTTTCATTATGTTTTACTTTATGAAATTTTCCGCAAGATTGACATTGAAAACCATAAGTAGCACAGCGAACTCCAGTTTTAGGTTCGATTCCGTGCATGAAAGTTACAATATATTCTGTGTGAGGACAATCTAAACAATTTAAGTCGCCAGTTCCGCCCATTTTAGAAAAGGTTAATTTGTTTTCTAATTCAAGAATCTCTTTGAATTGTGGGTTGATGTCAACTTCAATTGGTGTCCAACCTAATTCTTTTTCTATCAAACTTCGGTATTTGGTTTGTGTTTGAAACGGTGCTTTTCTTATGTATTCTTCGGCTAATTTTTTCTTTTCTTCTGATAAGTTTTTTAGATATTCAATTCTTTCATTGGGACTAATGATTATAGTTTCATCATTTTCGTTTTTATATTCCCATTTTTCTGGAAGATTTGTCCAAACGACATTTTCCATTTTTTCTTTTTTTGCCCATTTTATAATTTCATTTTTAAATGGAAAATTTTCAGGATAAATGGTTTCTGTGGCTGAAATATAATATCCAATATCTTTTAATCTACATCCTTCACGTTCTCTTAAATTTAAAATTACATCTTCAACTTTTGTGTAAAAATGTGCTAAAGTAAAGTAAGTTGTAACGGGTGTTCCATTTTCTGTAATTACTAAGGTTAATCTACCGTTATTTGAAATTCGTGCAAACTCAACAGGTAAAACTGGACCATCGTTGTGCCAACCTACATTTTTTTTAAATTCTAAATTTTTTGGCTCCCAAGTCAATGAACCCCAAGCTAGTATTGCGGTTATTTGTATGTCAAGATTCATCACAGATATGGTTAAATTTAGCTATGAAGTTTTTCCTTAAATCTTCAGTTGTTATGCCTTCCATTTTAAATTCGTTTCCCATAGTTATTGCGTTTTTATAATTCTCAATAACTTTTTTAATATCAATTTGTAAATTATTTCTGTAAATTATTTTGTTATCAATTGATTTATCATAACCATCAGCCCATATTTTCCATCCATTTTTTGTTTGAGTTTCATGTAATAAACCACAACGAACAAATTTATAAAAATCTGTACCATTAATTTCAATAGTATTAAAAGGCTCTCTTCTTTTAAAGAAAGAAATAAAAATATCTTCATTTTTTAAATTTTCTTTTTGATCTAAAGGGTTTTTAACTCGATTTATCTTTTCTATTTTTCTTAAATACCAACCAGTACTGATATCGCTTTCTTTGTTATTATGATAAATCCAACCATTAAAAAAACTTTCAATTGTTTCAATAAGAGAGCATTGTAAATTAACAGCAGCAAAACCTTCACCTACTTTTTCAGGCATATTTAAAATAACATCTATTGGATTTAGATATCTCGTTCTAATTCGTTCTTCAAAAAAATGGAAAGCTAAACCCCAGTTAGCGTCATTTTCAGGATTTAAATTTTTTGATAATTCTTCCCAATTTTGTATTGTTAGATTTCCAGCTATTTGCATATTATCTTTGTTTGTTTTTACCAAAATTCATCAGGATCCGACCACTCTTGCCCACCACCAGCATCATGATAAGAATCCTCGATTGTATATTTTTCTTCGTATAAATTATCATTGTTGTTTTCTGGAACAAAATATAAATCTTCTAGATAAAATTTGACTAAAATTGAAATGTATTCTGAATCATTGTTAATTTTAAATTGTTTGTAATATTCGTTAATTGTTAACTTTATTTCATCCTGAATGATAAAGAAGGTTTTAATGATTTTATTTTCATAATTAACCCTTGTTGTTTCGCTAAATCCATATTTTTCTCCAACTTTATAAAATTCAAATTCAATATCTGGTTTTTCATTATTAATTATTGCTAATATTTCGAATAATTCATAAACTTTAAAATTTCTAAAAAAGTAACTATGTTTAAGTTTTAAAAATGTAATTGCATTTTTTTTATCCTCGCTTTGATAAAAATCTTCGATTTCTGAGTCTATACAGCCTATTTTTATATTGATATAATTATATTTGAAATATATAGTTATAACTTCGTTATGAGAAGTATCAAATTCCTCTACAATAAATCTTTCTGAAATTATTGTTTTAAATTCTTTTTTTTCTACATAGTCATCGAATGAGTAATAAATATCAAAATATTTTGATGGAATTATTTTTTCTATTTTATAATTTTTCATATTTTAAATAGTAGTTAAGTAAAAAAAGCGGATATTCGATTTCTTTACAAATTCGATTTCTAATATTTTCAAAAATAGCATCTATAGAATTTAGATATCTAGTTCTAATTCGTTCTTAAAAAATGGAAAGCTAAACCCCAATTATCGTCATTTTTAGGATTTAAATTTTTTGATAATTCTTCCCAATTTTGTGTTGTTAAATTTCTAGCTATTTGTATATTGTTTTTTTACCAAAATTCTGTTGGGTCTGACCATTCATCACCTCCTCCTCCGTCATGATATGAATCTTCTATTGAGTATTTTTCAGGATAGTTAATAAAATCAGGATTGTTTTTTTCTTCATATTCATCTTCGAGTCTGATTTTATAGTCTAATTCATCTAAATATTCTTTTACAATTGATGTTATTTCGGATTCAGTTTTATCTTTTTTATATTTTATATAATAATCAAATAAAGTGTATAATTCGTTATCAATTATTACATAAAAATATTTTAATATCTTTTTGTTGTATTTAACTATTTTAATTTCTTCATAGCCGTAATTATCTCCAGCAGAATAATATTGAAATTCTACAAAGGGCAAATCTTTTGTTAAAATAGCGATAATTTCAATTAATTCATGAGATTTAAAATTTTTTAAAAAAATTGTTGAATTTAGATAAACTATAGTTTCGTCAAAGGCTTGGTATGTTTTGGGTAAATTAGGGTACTCGTTAAATGGATCAAATCTTTCCCTTTCTCCTAAATGGATATTTATTTTAAAGGATATATTTTTGTTAGTTGAAAAGAAGGTTTTCCAAGAGTTGCTTTGTTCGTCAAATTTTTGATATCCATAATTTGCCCATCTGTAATTTGACTTTTCTAAATAATCCTTAAAACTATAATGACCTTCGGTTTGATAGTCAACGGGTTTTACATATTCGATTTGGTGTTTCCGTTTCATATAGTTTGTTTTAAATTAATTTACTCAAAAATAACGAAAAAAGGATTACCAATAGTTCATCGATAATCCTTTTTGTTTCATTTTTTTAACAATTTACAAAAGCCCAGCTCTTTTCAACAAAGCCTCCACTTTCGGTTCCTGACCTCTGAATTTTTTATACAATTCCATTGGTAATTCGGTGCCGCCTTTTGAAAGTACGTTGTCTTTGAATTTGGTTGCGACTTCTTTATTAAAAATCCCTTTTTCTTGGAAATACGCAAATGCATCGGCATCTAAAACTTCCGCCCATTTGTAGCTGTAATATCCTGAAGAATAACCACCTTGAAAAATATGTGAAAACGAAGTACTCATGCAATTTTCTTCCACATCTGGATATAATGATGCAATTTCCATAGCTTGCTTTTCAAAGGCTTTTACATCGTCAATAGTTTGCGATTTTCCGTGA
This sequence comes from Flavobacterium sp. UBA6203, assembly GCA_002421645.1. Next base: position 3,434 of record DIST01000006.1, on the reverse strand, counting down.
TAGGTCATGTCTAAAATTCCGAAACTTAATTGTCTTAAAGTTGCCATTCCTTCTAAGAAACTCGCACTTTCTTTGATTTTTTCTACGTATTGTTGCGGAATGATTTCTCCCGTTTCGTAATGTTTGGCAAATAAAGCCAAAGCTTCAGGTTCGTAACACCAGTTTTCCATTACTTGACTTGGTAATTCCACAAAATCCCAATACACCGAAGTTCCTGATAAACTTGGATACGTTGTATTGGCTAACATGCCGTGTAATGCGTGTCCAAATTCGTGAAATAGTGTAGTGACTTCATTAAAAGTTAATAAAGATGGTTTTGTTTCAGTTGGCGGTGTGAAATTACAAACAATAGAAACATGAGGTCGTTCGTTGATTCCGTCTTTAATATATTGTGGTTTGTAGGAAGTCATCCAAGCACCATTTCGTTTTCCTTTTCTTGGAAAGAAATCCGAATAGAAAATAGCTACTAATTTACCTTCGAAATCTAATACTTCAAAAGTTTGCACGTCTTCGTGGTATTTGTCGATATCGAAAACTTCTTTAAATGTAATTCCGAATAACTTTTCAGCAATCGTAAAAGCACCATTCAATACATTTTCTAATTTGAAATACGGTTTTAATAACTCATCATCCAAACTAAATAATTTTTGTTTCAATTTTTCCGAATAATAAGCGCCATCCCATTTTTCTAATTGGTCAATTCCGTCTAATGCTGCCGCGAAAGCGGTTAATTCAGCAAATTCTTTATGAGCAGCTGGTTTTGCTTTTTCCAATAAATCATTCAAAAACGATTGTACTTTTTCTGGATTTTGTGCCATTCGTTCTTCTAAAACAAAATGCGAATGTGATTCATAACCCAATAAATTCGCACGCTTGTGACGCAATTCTACAATGCGTTTTACATTTTCTTGATTATCGAATTCATTACCTTGAAACGATTTTTTTCCAGCAGCGATGGCAATTTCTTTACGCAATTCACGATTTTCGACATAGGTTACAAAAGGTAAATAGCTTGGAAAATCTAAAGTAAAAACCCAACCTTTCAAGTTTTTCGATTTGGCCAAACTTGCCGCCATTTCTTTTGCACCTTCGGGTAAGCCTTTTAAATCAGCTTCGTTGGTAATGTGTAATTGATAATTATTTGTTTCTGCTAAAACATTTTCTCCGAAAGTCAGTTTTAATTTGGCTAATTCGGTATCAATTTCGCGCAGTTTTAATTTATCTTCTTCCGAAAGTAACGCTCCATTTCGAGAAAAACCTTTGAATTTTTTATCTAATAAAGTCGCTTGTTCAGTAGTTAATGTCAAAGTGTCTTTTTGATCATAAACGGCTTTAACTCGTTTGAACAAATCTTCGTTTAATGCAATATCGTTGCTGAATGCTGTAAGTAAAGGCGAAACTTCTTGTGCAATTTTTTGCATTTCATCACAAGTTTCGGCCGAATTCAAATTAAAGAAAATATTCGATAATCGATCCAAAGCTTCGCCAGAATAATCCAAAGCTTCAATAGTGTTTGAAAAATTTGGAGTATTTGGATTTTTAACGATTGTATCAATTTCTTCTTTTGCAAGTTCAATTGTTTTTTTAAAAGCTTCTTTATAATCTGAAAGTTTAATCTTATTAAAAGGTGCTGTATTGTATTTTGTTTCAAATTTTTTCAAAAAAAGTGTCATAAAAATTTGTTTTTATCGATAAAGTGTATAATTTTGTCGACGAAATGATGAATGATCGTCCTTTTTGTCCCCAAATCAAAAGAGAGAGAGTAGAATTTTTTATAGTTGTCACTTAATTGTGAGTAGAAACCCCAAATGATTCATTTGGGGTTTTCTGTTTTTATTTCAATCCCTCAGAAGCTTTTAAAACGGCTTGTTTCAATCCTTCTTTGTAAGCGATTATTTTATCTAAAACGCATTTATCAGAACTACCGATAATTTGTGCGGCTAAGATTCCAGCATTTTTTGCTCCGTTTAAAGCAACGGTTGCTACAGGAACACCACCAGGCATTTGCAAAATTGATAAAACCGAATCCCAACCATCAATAGAATTACTCGATTTTACAGGAACTCCAATTACAGGAAGTGGCGACATAGAAGCAACCATTCCAGGTAAGTGAGCCGCACCACCAGCACCAGCAATAATTACTGAAATGCCTCTTTCATGCGCATTTTTACTGAAATCAAATAATTTTTCAGGTGTACGATGTGCCGAAACAATATCAACTTCGGTTTCGATATCAAATCCTTTTAATATGTCGATGGCTTCTTGCATTACCGGCATATCCGAAATGCTACCCATTATTATTGCTACTTTATTCATTTTTTTATAGTTTCAAGTTTAAGGTTTCAAGTTAATTAAGTTTTTAAAGCTACCAACGAAGACTGATTACTGTTACTGAACACTGATCACTCTTATAGAATTCTTAACTTCCTCCGCAATTCTTCTTGCTTCTGTCATATCTTCATTTACAATGGTAACGTGACCCATTTTTCGGAAAGGTCGCGTTTCTCTTTTTCCGTAAATGTGTGGTGTTACGCCATCAATTGCCATGATTTTTTCTATGTTTTGGTAAACTACTTGTCCAGAATAACCTTCTTCACCTACCAAATTTACCATAATTCCAGCAACTTTGCTATCGGTGTTTCCTAAAGGTAAGTTTAAAATCGCGCGCAAATGGTTTTCAAATTGCGAAGTATAACTCGCTTCAATAGAATAATGTCCCGAATTATGTGGGCGAGGAGCAACTTCGTTTACCAAAATTTCATCGTCCGAAGTTTGGAACATTTCTACTGCTAATAATCCAACATGATTAAAAGCTTCTGAAACTTTTAAAGCGATTTCATTTGCTTTTTGAGCCACTTTTTCATCAATACGAGCAGGACAAATTACGTATTCCACTTGATTTGCTTCGGGATGAAATTCCATTTCTACTACTGGATAGGTTTTCACTTCTCCAGAAACAGAACGAGCCACAATTACTGCCAATTCATTTTTAAACGGAACCATTTCTTCGGCAATACATTCTACGTCGGGTAGTTTTACCAAGTCTAATGCGGAGCGACAAATTTTAACGCCATTTCCGTCGTAACCAAACTGAGCGCATTTCCAAACGAATGGGAATTCTAATTCGTCTTTTGCTAAAGCGTTTCTCAAATCGTTTAAATCAACAAAACGTTGGTGTGGCGAAGTAGGAATATCGTTTGAAACGTAGTAATCTTTTTGTTTTCCTTTGTTTTGAATCAAACGTAAGGTTTTTGGCGAAGGGTAAATCGGTAATCCTTCTTCTTCCAATTTGTCTAAAGCATCTAGGTTTACATTTTCAATTTCGATAGTTAACAAATTTACCATCTTACCAAATTGGTAAACGGTGTCAAAATCCATTAAACTGCCTTTGTAAAATCCGTTGCAACTGTATCGTGCTGGAGCTTCTTCGCTTG
>DIST01000007.1 GCA_002421645.1 Flavobacterium sp. UBA6203 | reverse complement strand
GTTGCGAATTTAATAGCAAGCTTAGCTACTTTACTTTTCGTTTTACCTGATTATTTCAAAATCAAATGGCAATTCGATGCGGATTTATGGAAAAAAATGATGCAGTACGGATTACCAATTTTAGTGGCGGGAATTGCTTTTGCTATAAACGAACATTTCGATAAAATCTTATTAGATTGGATGCAAGTCGATATGGCTGACATTGGAGCCTATTCCGCTTGTTATAAAATAGGAATGTTCATGGTCTTATTTCGAACCGCTTATACATTAGGGATTGAACCGTTTTTCTTTAGTCACGCTAAAAATGAAAATGCACCGCAAACTTATGCTACAATTACCAAATATTTTGTCATTTTTGGTTCGTTTATTTGTTTAGGAGTTATCGTTTTTGCCGATATTTTAAAGTTGATTTTAGTTCCAAAAGAAACATATTGGGATGCAATGGATGTGGTGCCGTTAATTGTGTTGGCTAATTTCTTTTTAGGTATTTATACCAATTTGTCCGTTTGGTACAAATTAATTGATAAAACCCGAATTGGCGCTTACATTTCAATTGTTGGAGCGATTGTAACTTTAGTTTTAAACTTGCTTTTAATACCAATGATAAGTTATATGGGTTCGGCAATAGCTACTATTTTAGCTTACGGAGCCATGATGTTTATTTCGTATTACATGGGACAAAAGAAATATCCAATTCCATACGATAAGAAATCGATTTTTACTTATTTAGGATTAGCAATAGTACTTTCGGGAATTTCGTTTTACGTGCCAATTTTACGAGAAACTTATGTCTTCGGAATTGCAGCTATCTTGTTTTTTGCTTACTTTGTGTACCGAAACGAAAAAGAAACCATTTTAACCATTATCAGAAGAAAATAATAACTTTGAATTATAGATTTAGTTAGAATTTCTCCAATTTCTAAAATCTGTGTTCCAAAAAAATTGAATTAAAAATGCAAATCAAAATTATCAATAAATCCAATCACGAGTTACCTAATTACGAAACTATCGCCTCAGCAGGAATGGATTTACGTGCGAATATAACAGAACCTATCACTTTAAAATCATTAGAAAGAACTATCGTAAAAACTGGACTTTTCATTGAATTACCAATAGGTTACGAAGCACAAGTAAGACCAAGAAGCGGTTTAGCAGCTAAAAAAGGAATCACCGTTTTAAATTCACCAGGAACAGTTGATGCCGATTATCGTGGAGAAATTGGTGTGATTTTAGTAAATTTATCCAATGAAGATTTCATAATCGAAAACGGAGAACGCATCGCCCAATTAATCATCGCAAAACACGAACGTGCCGAATGGCTTGAAGTAACCGAATTATCAGAAACTTCAAGAGGAGAAGGCGGATTTGGTAGTACGGGAGTGAAGTAAAGCCTTCAGTTTTCAGTATAAAGTGTTCAGAAAAAATATCAAAATGTAATCTTAGCGAGCTTTGCGAAAAACCTTTGCGAACTTTGCGTTTAAAATATAAAAAATGAAAATAATCGTACCAATGGCTGGTCGTGGTTCACGCCTTCGCCCACATACATTAACAGTTCCAAAACCATTAATTCCTGTAGCAGGAAAACCAATCGTTCATAGATTAGTAGAAGATATTGCAGGCGTTTTAAATCAGAAAATAGACGAAGTAGCGTTTATTATTCATGAAAGTTTTGGTAAAAAAGTAGAAGAAGATTTAATTGCGATTGCTCAAAAATTAGGCGCAAGAGGAACCATTTATTACCAAAATGAAGCATTAGGAACTGGTCACGCGATTATGTGTGCGAAAGATTCATTGGAAGGTCCAGCAGTTATTGCTTATGCTGATACGTTAATTCGTGCCGATTTTGATTTAGATACAACTGCCGATAGCGTTATTTGGGTAAAACAAGTGGATCAACCAGAAGCTTTTGGTGTGGTGAACTTAAATGCTAATGGTGAAATCATCGAATTGGTAGAAAAACCAAAAGAATTCGTATCGGATTTAGCAGTTATCGGAATTTACTATTTCAAAGATATTGCCGTGTTGAAAAACGAATTACAATCGGTTTTAGATAACAATATTATCCATGGTGGCGAATACCAAATTAACGATGGTATTAAGCAAATGATGGCAAAAGGCATGAAATTTGTACCAGGACAAGTTGACGAGTGGATGGATTGCGGAAATAAAGACGTTACCGTTGAAACCAATACTAGAATGTTAGGTTTTTTACATAACGATGGCGAACATTTGGTTGATTATGATGTGAAATTAGAGAATTCAACTATTATTCCTCCATGTTATATTGGTGAAGATGTAGTGTTGATTAATGCTACAGTTGGTCCAAATGTTTCGTTAGGAAAAGGATGTCATGTAGTTAATTCTACTATAAAAAACAGCTTGATTCAAACTCACGCACATATTAAAAATGCTAATTTAGATAACGCGATGATAGGAAATCATGCTAGTTTTGATGGTAATTTTACAAGTATTAGTATCGGAGATTATTCGGTTTTAGAATAGATGATAAAGAAAAAACACATAGCTTTTTTGGCGTTCCTGCTTTTTAGTTTTGGGAATCACTTGTTCGCACAAGAAAATCCCGATGCGATTGCTTTGGTGGATGACCAATTGGAAAATAATTTTTACGAAGCTGTGAAACAACGCGGCATCGAAAATTACGATAAAGCTATTGTGGCGATTCAAAAGTGTGTCGAAAAAGAACCTAAAAATGCATCTTTTCAATTTGAATTAGGTAAAAATTATTTGAGCCTTAAAAATTATGTTGATGCGGAAAATGCTTTCAAAAAAGCAGTGGAGTTAGACAATAAACAACGTTGGTATTGGAACGGATTATACGACGTGTATTATCAAACGAAAGATTATCAAAAATCAATTCCGATTGTTGAGAAATTAATTGAGTTTGATGGTAATATGAGAGAAGATTTGGTTTCGCTTTACATGAATACAAATCAACACGCGAAAGCCTTGGAATTGTTGAAAGACATGGAATCAAAATCGAAGTTGACCAGCACCATGGAATACTATAAATTGAAAATTCAAGAATCAAACGCTTATTCAAAACCACAAAAAGAACAGTTAGAAGAAGCGATTAAAAAGAATCCAAAAGTAGAACAAAATTATATCGATTTGATTGTTTTGTATACGAGTTTCAATCAAGAAGACAAAGCCTTTGAAGTGGCAAAACAATTGGAAAAAGAAATCCCAAATTCCGATTGGGCTCACGTGAGTTTGGTGAAGTTTCATTTGAATAATAACGATGGTGAAAATGCTTCAAAATCGATGTTTAAAGTTTTGGACAATAACCGAATGGATTTGAAAATCAAACATCGTGTTTTTAATGAGTTTTTAATTTTTGCAGTTAAAAATCCTACTTATTTAAAAGATATCGATAAGGCGATTCCGTATTTTAACGATGATAAAGAAATCAATGTAGCCAAAGAAGTAGCGAAATTTTTCTGGAAAAAGAATGATTTAGAAAATGCGACTAAATATTTTGAGAAAGGAATCAAAAAGAATTCGGATGATGTAGAGGCGATGGGATTTTATTTAGAAGTAGTAATTCAGAAGCAAGATTTTCAGTTGGTAACTAAGAAAGCTGAAGAGTATTTAGAATCTTTTCCCACACAATCTGATTTTTATTTTTATGCAGGTTTAGCATACAATCAACTCAAAGAATATAAGAAAGCAAAAACCATTTTAGAAAGTGGCTTGGATTTTGTGTTAGAGAACCAACCATTAGAGCTAAATTTTTATAAACAGTTAATCATCAGTTGCGAAAATTTGAATGACAAGGTTAAAAAAGAAGTGTATACCAACAAATTAAAGCAATTACAAAAGTAAATGAAATCAATACTATCAGCCTTTTTGATCGTTTTTTTAATCGGATGTAAATCAAAGCAAGCGGTTGCTACAGCAGCTGCAAACGATAATACAGAGGTAACTAAAGTTATCAATGGTCATTATCAAAACACGCATGATTTTAAAACTTTGAATATAAGAACCAACGCTAAATATGAGGATGAAAAGCAGTCACATTCTATGAATGCAGATATTCGGATTAAGAAAGATGAAATCATTTGGGTAAATATTAAGTTTTTGGGAATTCCTATGGCTAAGGCCTTGATTACTCCTTCTAAAGTGAGCTATTATGAAAAAATAAATAACACCTATTTTGAAGGCGATTTCAGTATGTTAAGCAATTGGTTAGGAACCGATTTAAACTTTAATAAAGTTCAGAATTTATTTCTTGGAAAAGCAATAGATGATTTAACAAAGGATAGATGGATTTCTGAAGTGGTGGAAAAAATGTTCAAATTGTCGTTGCCTACTAAAGCTGATATTTCTAAAGAATTTTATTTTGAAGGAGCAAATTATCTAATAAAAAAAGAAATAATCACTCAAGCGAGTAAAAACCGAAATCTAGAAATTCGGTATCCATCCTATAAAGAAGAGCAAGGAATGTTTTTACCAAATGAAATTAAAATAAAAGCAGAACAAAAAGATAAAATAACTATTGATATTGAATTTAAGAACACAACATTTAATGAAAATTTGAGTTATCCATATTCAATTCCAAGGGGTTATACCGCAATTGAAATCAATTAATTTTTTATTCACGTAAAAAAACTACCTTTGTAAAAATCTATCTTGCATGAACCAATTTATTAAAATCGTAATCTTTTTTTTCTTTACAACACTTTGTTTCGCTCAGCCTTCAGAACAACAAAAACTAGAAGAGCGTAAAGCACAAATTTTGAAAGAAATTTCAGAAAATAAATCACGTTTAGAAGCGGAAAAAAAGAAAGAAAAATCGGTTTTAACTCAAATTAATCAGCAAAAACAGTTAATTCAATTAAGACAAAAACTTTTAAATACAACTGCAAAACAAACTCGTATTTTAAGTGATGAAATCTATTTAACTCAGTTAGAAATGAACAAGTTAAATAGAGAATTGAAAGTCTTAAAAGAAGACTACGAAAAAATGATTGTAAAATCATATAAGAGTAGAAATGAGCAAAGTAGAATTATGTTTATCCTTTCCGCTGAAAATTTTCTTCAAGCATACAAACGTATTCAGTACATGAAACAATATGCAGGATTTAGAAAAATGCAAGGGGAAGAAATTAAAGAAAAACAAAGCAAATTAGCACAAGCAGAAAAGCGTTTGTCTGAAAGTAAAAAGGAAAAAGAAGTGGTTTTAGTACAAACCGAAAAAGAAAAACAAGAATTAGAGAAAGAAAAACAAGAACAAGAACGGTTAGTAAAACTAATTCAAAAAGATAAGAAAAAATTAGCTGCTGAAATTGATAAAAAACAAAAAGAAGCAAAAGATATTGATAGAAAAATAAAGCAAATTATTGCTGCAGAAATCGCTGCTGCTAATAAAAGAAATGCTGAAAAATCAGGAACGACTGCACCTAAAACAGGAACAACTGCAGCATCTAAATTTGTTTTAACTGCGGAAGGAAAAATAGAGTCTAATAATTTTAAAGCAAATAAAGGTAAACTACCGTGGCCAGTTGAAAAAGGATTTATTTCACTACCCCACGGCGACCAACCTCACCCGGTGCATAAAAATTTAACGATTCACAATAGTGGTGTTGAAATTTCAACAGAACCTGGATCTTCTGCAAGAGCTGTTTTTGCTGGCGAAGTTCTACAAGTACAAGTTATTTCAGCTAATAACAAAGCGGTTTATATAAAACACGGAGATTTTATTACCGTTTACTTAAATTTATCTTCAGTAAGTGTTGCAAAAGGACAAAAAGTAAATATTAAACAAAATATAGGAAAAATTCATACTGATTCTTCGGGAAAGGCAGTAATTAAATTCTTGGTGTTACAAAATACCACTACATTAAATCCTGAAGCTTGGTTAAATTAAAAAAAATGAGGTCATTTAGACCTCATTTTTTTTGAATCCAAATTTTGTACTTTTACATTATAATACGAACAAATGAATTTAACCAACATTAAAATTCTTCATATCGATAGCAATCATCCATTGCTTTGGGAACAATTAGAACAGGCTGGTTTTCAAAACGAAGCTGATTTTACGTCTTCCAAACAAGACGTAGAAGCTAAAATTGAAAATTACCACGGAATTGTCATCAGAAGTCGTTTTAAAATTGACAAAACTTTTTTAGATAAAGCTACAAATTTACAATTCATTGCCCGAGTTGGTGCTGGTTTAGAAAGTATCGATTGTGATTACGCTATTGCGAAAGGAATTCATCTAATCGCGGCTCCAGAAGGAAATGCCAATGCCGTTGGCGAACACGCTATCGGAATGTTGTTATCACTTTTTAACAACTTGAACAAAGCCAATAACGAAGTAAAATCGGGTCAGTGGAAACGAGAAGCCAATCGTGGACATGAGTTAGAAGGCAAAACTATTGGAATCATTGGATATGGCAACATGGGAAAATCATTCGCCAAGAAACTCCGAGGATTTGATGTCACCGTTTTGTGTCATGATATCTTACCGAATATGGGAGACGCTAATGCTACCCAAGTTTCATTATCTGAACTTCAAGAAAGAGCAGATGTTTTAAGTTTGCACACACCTTGGACACCTGAAACCGATAAAATGATTAATGCTGATTTTATTAATCAATTTAAAAAGCCATTTTGGTTTATAAATACGGCAAGAGGAAATTCGGTAGTAACGGCTGATTTGGTTGAAGCATTGAAATCAGGAAAGATTTTAGGTGCTGGTTTAGATGTTTTGGAATACGAAAAACTATCTTTCGAAACCTTATTTGAAGGAGAGAAACCTGCGGCTTTTGAATATTTATTGCATGCAGAAAATGTCTTGCTAACACCTCATATTGCTGGGTGGACTTTTGAAAGTCATGAAAAACTTGCACAAACCATATTAGATAAAATTAAAAAGTTGTATTAACTTCTTTGTAACTTTTTAACAAGTGAACGACTAATAAAGAAAATATTTTTATATTAGCGCTTTATGGCGCATCCGAAAAGCCTTATGAGTAGGAGACAACTAAAACAAACAATTTTACAATGGAAGCACAAAAAGTAGACATGTTCATGATGACAAACGCGAAATTTTTTGAAGGTCATCAATTAAATGCAATCAGAGAACGTTTATTACAGATGGATGATGATAAATGGCCTATGGTACAAACACTTCAATTCAAAGATCCAACAACTTCATTATTAATATCAATTTTTGCAGGTGCATACGGTATCGATCGCTTTTATATTGGCGATACAGGAATGGGAGTTGGTAAACTTCTTACATGTGGTGGTTTAGGAGTTTGGGCTATCGTAGATTGGTTCTTAATCCAAGGTGCTACTAAAGAGAAAAACATGGAATTATTCAACAGAACTTTTATGTTCTAATAATGCATAAAAACAAGCTATACCTTTTTATTTTATTTGCTTGTTTTATAGGGTATGGTTGGTTGCTTTTTTCGTTACAACACGAACACGAAATTCAAAGTCAAGAATTTACTGTTTGTTTCTTTAAAAAAGTAACCACCGTTCCTTGTCCTTCTTGTGGAACAACGCGTTCTGTGATGCAACTTTCGCGTGGAAATTTTCTTTCCGCAATTTTCATTAATCCTTTTGGTATAATTGTTGGACTAATTATGATTATAGCTCCCGTTTGGATTAGCTATGACTTTATTCAGAAAAAGGAAACATTTTACACCGCTTATTTAAAAATTGAAACGATTCTCAGAAAACGAAAAGTCGCTATTGTATTTTTCGTTCTGGTAATTGCTAATTGGATTTGGAACATTAAAAAAAATCTATGATTACAACAGCAAAATTTAATTATCAACCTCACGATTCAGAACTAGAACGTGCATCGAATAGCTATTTGATGTCTTTAGTAGCAGTAATTGGAGGTTTGCCATTGCCTATTTTAAACTTAATGGCAAGTGTGTTTTTTTATTTAGGAAATCGAAAAAGTACAGCATTTGTAAAATGGCATTGTATACAAGCTTTGGTTTCTCAATTGGGATTGTTTTTCTTTAACAGCGCCGGTTTTTGGTGGACGGTTTCTATTTTGTTTTATGATGAAACGGCAACGAATTATTACTTTGCCTACATCATTACCCTTGTGGTTTTTAACTTAATTGAGTTTTTCTCTACGTTAATTATTGCAACGAAAGTAAGAAAAGGGCAACACACCGAATTTTTCTTTTTTGGAGATGTTACAAATTTAATTTGCAGAACAAATGAAAGTATTAAGTAAAGGATTAATTGTAGTAGCACTATTTTTTGGTGTTTGGATGTTGTTATCGCAAATAGATTTTGTGAAACATTTTAAAGTAAAAGAAGCCAAAACAGGAACTGAAAAAAGTCTTGGAGATGTTATTTGGAATGAAATTGAAAATACCGAAGCCATCATTCTTGATGATTCGATTGTAACAACTTTGGATTCTTTGTTATTACCAATTTGCAAAGAAAACGGTATTGATAGAGACAGTTTAAAAGTGCACATCATTGATAAAGATGAAGTAAATGCTTTTGCTATGCCCGATAATCATTTGGTGGTTTATACAGGATTAATCAAAGAATGTAAAAACGAGCAAGCTTTATTAGGAGTTTTAGGTCATGAAATTGCCCATATTGAAGGCAATCATGTGATGAAAAAATTATCAAAAGAAATTGGATTGTCAGTTTTATTATCGATTACTACGGGTTCTAATGGAACAGTTTTAAGAGAAATTTTAAAAACACTTTCTTCTTCAGCTTACGATAGAAGTTTAGAAACAGAAGCCGACATGCGAAGCGTAAAATATTTGCTAAACGCGAATATCGACCCAAGACCATTTGCCGATTTTCTATATGAATTATCGTTGGATAACGAAATGCATAAATACACCTATTGGGTTTCTACACATCCTGAATCCGAAGCGAGAGCCAAAACAATTTTGAATTATTTAAAAGGGAAGAAGATAGAATCGAAACCTATTTTAACTAAAGAAGCTTGGGAAGAGTTTAAAGAAAAGGTTAAGGATGTTGAATAAGTTTTAATTCAAAAATTCAAATTATAAAATAAAAAAAGGCTAATCAATTCGATTAGCCTTTCTCTTTTCTTTCCAATTCCGCTTGAAATTCTTCCATAACGGGTTTTACGGTGCTTTCGGGTAAATCGGCAATTTTAATGTACATTAAGCCATCAACCGAGTTGTTGAATAATGGATCTACATTAAATGCTACCACTCTTGCGTTTTGTTTGATGTATTTTTTAATTAAAACCGGTAAACGTAAATTTCCTGGTTCTACTTCATCAATAATTTTGTCAAACTTATTTAAATCGGCTTCTGTTTCGTTGAATACGAAATCTTTGTCGGCGTCTTTCAGTTTTACTTTGTATTCTTTCTTTGGATGAACGTATTGCGCAATATAAGGATCGTAATAGTGCGACTTCATAAATTCAATCATCAACGATTTCGAAAAATCAGAGAATTGATTGCTAATACTTACACCACCAATTAAATATTTATGTTCAGGATAATGTAAAGTCGTATGTACAATTCCTTTCCATAACAAGAACAACGGCATTGGTTTTTGTTGGTATTCTTTAATGATAAACGCTCTACCCATTTCGATAGATTTACTCATCATATCATACAATTCCGGTTCAAAACGGAACAATTCATGTAGATAGAAACCATCAATTCCGTGTTGCGGATAAATGCGCGAACCCAATCCCATACGATAAGCACCAGCAATGCATTGTGCCTCATCATCCCATAAAAACATATGGTGGTAATATTTATCGTAATCGTCAAGGTCTAATGATTCGTTTGTTCCTTCTCCAACTTCTCTAAATGTAATTTCGCGCAAACGACCAATTTCATGCAAGATATTCGGAATTTTATCAGCCGTTACGAAGTAAACTTCATAGTTTTTACTTTGCAACAAACGATAATCACCTTTTTTCAAACAAGCCATTTCTTCTAAAATTTGGTCTTGATTGGCTGGCTTGGCAATTTGTTTTGGCGGTTTTGGAATTGTTAATTTGGGTAAATTAATTTTACTTTCATCTTCAAACGCATTCGAAAGCATATAAGTTTTCTTGCGTAAGAAATCACCATACGCTTCAATATCTTGATATTCGTTTTGTTCAGCAACCGAAATAGGTTTCCCAATACGAACTTTAATTACTCTATCTTTTTGAGTTAATAATTCGCTTGGTAATTTTGCAGTTCTAAGCGTATCATCAATCTTAGATAGGAAGTAAAATAACTTACTGTTTTTAGCATGAAAATAAATCGGAACTACTGGAACTTGGGCTTTTCGAATCACTTTGATTGCTCCTTCTTCCCAAGGTTTGTCTACAACTAACTTTCCGTCTTTATAAGTAGAAACTTCTCCAGCAGGAAACATTCCTAATGGTTTTCCATCGCTTAAATGACGTAATGTTTCTTTAATTCCAACTACACTAGATTTAGCATCTTTATGATTTTCAAACGGATTTACCGGCATAATATACGGCTTCATCGGTTCGATTCGGTGCAGTAAAAAGTTAGCAATAATTTTGAAATTAGGTTCTCTTTCAAGCATTAATTTCAATAGTAAAATACCATCAATACCACCAAGAGGATGATTAGATATGGTAATATAAGCACCGTCTTTTGGTAAACGTTTTAAATCTTCTTCTGGTATTTCAAATTTGATTTGGAATTCATCTAAAATAGCATTTAAGAATTCCAATTCGCTCAAATGTTTGTTTCTATCATAAATTTTGTTCAACGTAGAAATCTTAAGTACTTTCATAAGCAACCAGCCCGAGAAAGTCCCGAAAACCCCATATTTATCAGCATTAATTGCTTTTGCAACTTCTTTAGCAGTAACTAAACCCATTTAATTTTGTTTATTGAGCAAGAAACAAAGATAGTAATTCTGTTGAATTGAGTACTATTTGATTTTGTATTTAAAACTACAAATTTGTTATATTTTTTAGTAATCTGATTACGAATTGATTACAAATTGAACTGTTTTTGAGTTTTATTATTAGAAAGCTTTTCCTTATATTTGGTCAAAAGCTATTAAAGTAAATGAAAATTATATCTTATAATGTAAACGGTATTCGAGCAGCCATTACTAAAGGGTTCTTAGAATGGTTGCAACAAGCGAATCCCGATGTTATTTGTCTTCAAGAAATTAAAGCAACCGAAGACCAAATCCCAAAAATTGAAATTGAAGCAGCAGGTTATCCGTACCAATATTATTTTCCAGCGGAAAAAAAAGGATATAGTGGTGTAGCAGTTTTGTCTAAAATTGAACCCAAAAATGTGGTTTTCGGTACAGGAATTCAACACATGGATTTTGAAGGTAGAAATTTGCGTGTAGATTTTGAGGGTTTATCAGTAATGAGTTTGTACCTTCCATCTGGCACAAATATTGATAGATTAGACTATAAATTTCAATATATGGCAGAGTTTCAATTGTATATTGAAGAAATAAAAAAAGAAGTGCCAAACTTAGTTATTTGTGGCGATTATAACATTTGTCATGAAGCTATCGATATTCATGATCCTATTCGAAATGCAAAAGTTTCAGGATTTTTACCTGAAGAACGTGCTTGGCTAGATGGTTTTATGAAAAGTGGATTTATTGATACTTTTCGCCATTTAAACAAAGAACCACACAATTACAGTTGGTGGAGTTACAGAGCCAATGCTCGTAATAATAATAAAGGTTGGAGAATCGATTATTGTTTGGCAGCCGAACCTTTGAAAGACAAAATTCAAAGAGCCTTAATTTTGCCAGAAGCTAAACATTCCGACCATTGTCCAGTTTTAGTAGAAATCAAATAAGAAACAAATTCAAATTCAATAACAAGTTCAAATTATAAACCATACAAAGTAAAACGTCTCTGTGTATCTCTTTTCAACAGAGTCAAAATAAAATAAACTCAGTGAATCTCTGTGTAAAACAATAACGAAAAAACAATAGAAAATGATTAGAAAAATTGCCCTTGCTTGTGTAGTTTTAAGTTTAACTACTTCATGTGTTTCTAAAAAAATCTACCAAGATTTAGAAAACAAATATGCGGATTTGAAGAAAGAGCATAATGCTTTATCGGATGAAAATACCACATTAAAAACAGATAAAAATCAGTTAGAATTAGATAAAAATAATCTACAAACAGAGTTAGATAAAGTAAAAGCAGAACGCGATAAATTGGTTGCTGATTACGCTGCTACTAAAAAGAGTTTAGATAATTTAAAAGCGTCTTATGCAGCACTTGAAAAAGACAGTAACGATGCTTTAGAAGCTAATATTAATAAAAACAGACAATTGTTAGCGGAGTTAGAAGCGAAACAAAAAGCTTTAGCTGCCGAACAAGATCGTTTAAACAAATTGAAAAAAGATTTAGAAGCTTCATCAACTCGTTTAGCCGAATTAGAGAAAATGATGGCAGATAAAGATGCGGCTATGAAAAAGCTAAAAGAAACGTTATCTAAATCTTTAAAAGCATTTGAAGGTAAAGGCTTAACAGTTACAGAAAGAGATGGAAAAGTATACGTTTCTATGGAAAACAAATTACTTTTCGAATCAGGAAGTTGGACAGTAGGTGCTGAAGGTAAAAAAGCGGTGGATTTAGTTGGTAAAGTTTTAGGAGATAATCCAGATATTTCTGTTTTAATTGAAGGTCATACCGATAATGATAAAATCACAGGAACTATTGGTGGTGGAGTTGAAAACAACTGGGATTTATCTACAAAACGTGCAACTGCTATCGTAAATATTTTATCGGCTAATGCTAAAGTGAAAAAAGAGAACTTAACTGCTGCTGGTCGTGGTGAATATGCTCCGTTAATGAGTAACGAAACGGCAGAAGGAAAAGCAAAAAACAGAAGAATCGAAATCATCTTAACTCCAAAGTTAGATGAGATTTCTAAAATGTTGAATGAACTGTAACATTTCATAAAAGATTGATAAAAAAGGCTTGAGTTATAAATTCAAGCCTTTTTCTTTGGTGTAAACTTTGTAACTTTGAACTTTAAATTTTCAAATTCTGAAATGAACTATACAACACTACCTAATACCGAACTAGAAGTCAGCAAAATTTGTCTAGGGACGATGACTTTTGGAAATCAAAATACTGAAAGTGAAGCGCATTCGCAATTGGATTATGCGATTGAAAAAGGAATTAATTTTATTGATACGGCTGAAATGTATCCAATTGGTGGCAACGCTCAAATCTTTGGAAGTACCGAACGTCACATCGGGACTTGGATTAAGAAAATCGGAGCTTCGGAGCGTGAGAAATTAGTTTTAGCTACAAAAATTGCTGGACCAAATCGCGGAATGGAATACATTCGTCAACCATTGGATTTTTCTAAGAAAAGTATTCACGAAGCAGTAGAATTGAGTTTAAAAAACCTTCAAACAGACTATATCGATTTATATCAAATGCATTGGCCAGAACGTGTGATGAACATGTTTCAAAAACGTGGTGTTCAAGAAATCGATACCAAATGGCAAGACAATATTTTTGATGTTTTAACGGTTTATGATGGATTAATCAAAGAAGGAAAAATCAAACATATTGGGGTTTCTAATGAAAATCCGTGGGGTGTGATGCGTTTTTTAATGGAAAGCGAAAAACACGGTTTACCAAGAATCGCTACAATACAAAATCCATTTTCGTTATTGAACCGATTGTATGAAGTTGGTTTGTCGGAAGTTGGAATGCGAGAAAATGTTGGGTTGTTAGCGTATTCACCTCTAGGTTTTGGATTTTTATCAGGTAAATATTTGAACGGTTATCCAGAGAATTCTCGTATGAAATTGTTCCCTAATTTTGTTCGTTATACTAACGAGAATTGTTTCAAAGCAACCAAATTATACAAAGAATTGGCGGAAGCCAACGGATTAACCTTAACTCAAATGGCAATTGCTTTTGTACACCGTCAAAAATTTGTGACTTCAACGATTATTGGCGCTACTACAATGGAACAATTACAAGAAAATATCGCTGCTTTCGATACGATTTTATCAAATGAAATCGTAGCTGAAATAGAGAAAATTCAGGAATTAATTCCGAATCCAGCGCCTTAAAAAAGTAATCAGTTTTCAGTCTCAGTTAGCAGTATATTGCTGAAAACTGAGACTGTCAACTGAGACTATTTTATAAATTATCTATAAACTTATCCTTCGGATATTTGATTTTATAACTGATTCGATATTTCTTAGTTTCTCCAGCGGTCAGTTTTACATCCCAAGTTAAAATTCCGGTTTCTGGGTTTACTTTTGCTTTTCCGTTGTCTAATAATTCTATTGTGATTTCTTTATCCGTGCTGATTGGATATTGATCTTTTAACAACATTTCAATCGCTTCTTTTTTGTTGTTTTTTACGGTGATATCGTAAGTAAACGTTTGTTCTTTATAACCAGACAAGAATTTAGTTCCCGATTTATCTGCTATTTTCTCACGTTTGATGGCAATTTTCTTATCTCTTCCCATACTCAAATTCAATGTATCTGAAGTTTGATTTGGGTTAATCATTGTTTTGCCAACATACATTCCTTCGAAGATTATATTTGCTTCACCAGGTAATAAATTGAATTTCGAATATTCGCTAATTTCAGCTAATAAAAAAGCTTCTTTTTCTACTTTTGGAACCGCATAATATTTATATGTTGCAGGTAATTTCAAATCTTTTAGGGCTACACTATGCGCTTTCCCATTGGATAAAATGTCATATGGAATGTCGATATCAAAAGAAATGTTTAATTGGTTCTCGTTGATTGTTGTGTAGTTAGATATTGATGATTGAGGTGCTGCATCCTTTTTAAAGCCATAACCAGTAACTACTACTTCATTCATTTTAGCATCATCATTTACATATCCATATGTTCTTGGATAACCATATCTCAAAAACCAAGCTTGTAAAATTGGAGCCGTATTATTTTGATTTGGATTACCGCTAGACAAGGTTAGTTTTACATTTTTCCAATCAATGCCGGTGTTTTGGCTTACTTTTGCTTTATACATTAAATTGATTGGCGAGTTGATATTGTCGGCTCTCATATCATAAAACGGAATCCAATTTGCTCCATTCGTAATGTAGTTTATATCGAAATTAATGCTTGAAGCTTGTGAACTCATTACTTGAAGCACCAGGCTATAAACCGGTTTTGTGTTTTGAATTGTTTTTTTTGATGCTATTTTTTCTCGAAGTATTTCTATTTTTTCTTGAAATTTCTCTTCTTTAACATTTAATACATGAATTGATTGACCAAATTCATTTCGTTTAATTCTATAATAGTCAACAAGTTTTGTAAACTCGCTAATTGTAATTTCGGGTTTTGTTGTTCCCGCGAGTTCTTTTTTATCTAGCAATTCCATTGTTTTTGAAATTGCATTTTTTTCTATTTGTATTTTACTGATTTCATTTTCAAAATACCGAATACTGTCTTTATATTTTAGCTGAATAGGAGTTAGTTTAATGCTTTCATTACTTTCAGAACTATCTTTATAGTCACGCATAAGTTGTACAGATAAAACCGTAACATTAGCCGGAGCACCAATTTGAATGGTATTCTCATTGATATAATCCGCCACATTTTTAACGACAATTTCGCTAGTTCCTGAAGGGAGTGTTACGAAAGCCGATTGTAATAATTCAGCTGAATTGCTATAAACGGTTGCGCTTTTAATTTTAGCGGTTGTAAAAATTGGTTTTTGAGCAAATGTGATTGTCGAAAAACATAATAATGTAATCAGAAGTATTTTTTTCATCTCTATAAACTTTAGTGTTTCTAGTATAGAGTGAAATAAATTAGAAAAGGTTGGGAGGTGAGTGAAATTAAATTCCTAAAATAATCTTAGCAATTGTAAAATAAGTCAAAATTCCTAAGATATCGTTACTTGTTGTAATAAACGGACCCGTTGCTAATGCTGGGTCAACACCATATTTATTTAAAATAATTGGGATAAAAGTCCCAATTAAAGACGCCATAATAATTACCGAAAGTAAAGCAATTGAAACGGTATAACCCACATGAATTTCGTAGCCTAATAAAAAGTAACTTCCCAAAAGTAATATCGCTGATAGAATAATTCCGTTTAATAAACTTAACGAAAGTTCTTTTAATAATCGTTCCACAATAGGGCCAATAATGGTGTTGTTTGCCAAACCTTGAACAATAATCGCTGAAGATTGAACACCCACATTCCCAGCCATCGCGGCAATTAGTGGTGTAAAGAAAAATAACTCAGGGTGTAATTTCATTACCGGTTCAAAAATCCCTAAAACATGTACTGAAATAAATCCACCAAACAAAGCTAAAACCAACCAAGGTAATCGCGCTTTTGTAAGTTCCAAAACGCTATCGTCGGCTTCAACGTCTTGCGAAATACCGGCAGCTAACTGGTAATCTTTGTCGGCTTCATCTTTAATGACATCGATAATATCATCAATCGTAATTCTTCCAACTAAACGACCTAATTCATCTACAACTGGAATGGCTTCCAAGTCGTATTTTTGCATAATTCGGGCAACTTCAACATCTTTTGTATCTACTTTTACGTAATCTACTTTTTTGATGTAAACATCACTAATAGGCGTTTTTGTTGAGGTTGTCAATAAATCTTTTAATGATAAACGGCCTTTTAATCGTTCTTCGTCATCAACCACATAAATGGAATGCACTCTTGAAACATTTTCGGCTTGTGCGCGCATTTCTTTTACACAAGTTAAAACATTCCAGTTTTCGTTAACTTTTACTAACTCTTTTCCCATCAAACCACCGGCAGAATCTTCGTCGTAACGTAATAAATCAACAATGTCTTTGGCGTGTTCAACGTCTTCTAATTCCGAAATTACTTGCTCTTTTTTATGT
Source organism: Flavobacterium sp. UBA6203 (assembly GCA_002421645.1). Next base: position 29,651 of record DIST01000007.1, on the reverse strand, counting down.
TGCGGTAACTCGGCAATAATGTCGGCTGCGTCATCTGTGCTTAATTCGTCAAGCTCTTCAGCAATTTCTTTTGGAGATAAATTGCGCAAGATTTTTTCACGAACTTCTTCATCTAATTCTAGAAGAATTTCGGCTGTTTTTTCAGAATCTAAGGTGTTGAAAATATAAGAAGCACCGTAATCATCGAGTTCTTCCATGATTTCGGCAATATCAGCAAAGTGAATATCTTCAAGAAGCAAAAGTAATTCTTGCGACTTGTTTTCACTTATAAGTTGTTCTATTTCAGTTAGAAACTCTCTGCTGATTTTAAACTCCATCGGCTGCTATTTTTTGGGTAATATCTATAAATTGTTCTACCGAAAGTTGCTCCGGACGCAGGTCAAAGATACTATCTTCTTTTAAATTATCTGAGAAATTGAACGATTTTAAACTATTTCGCAATGTTTTTCTTCTTTGGTTAAAAGCTGTTTTTACCACATTAAAGAATAGTTTTTCATCACAAGGCAATGAATAATCCGCTTTTCTTTTTAAACGTAATACACCAGAGTCTACTTTTGGTGGCGGATTAAAAACACTTGGAGGAACTGTAAATAAATACTCTGCTTCATAAAATGCTTGTGCTAAAACCGATAAAATCCCGTAGGTTTTGCTACCTTTTTTCTCGCAAATTCTTTCGGCTACTTCTTTTTGAAACATCCCAGCAAATTCTGGAATTTGATCGCGCATTTCTAAGGTTTTGAATACAATTTGTGTTGAAATATTGTACGGAAAATTTCCAATGATAGCAAAAGGTTCGCCATTGAAAACTTCGTTTAAATTATATTTTAAAAAGTCTTTTGAAATGATGTGATTTTCCAATTTTGGATAATGTACGCCCAAATATTCTACCGATTCTTTATCGATTTCAATTACGAAGGTTTCGGTTGGTTTGTCCAATAAATATTTGGTTAAAACACCCATTCCTGGACCAATTTCCAATATTTTAGAATAGCCTTCTAGCGAAAGAGTATCGGCAATATCTTTAGCGATGCTTTCGTCTTTTAGGAAATGTTGTCCTAAGTGTTTTTTTGCGGTTACTTTTTCCATTTTAATTCGTTTCTCCGTAGAATTCTTCCATTACTTCCAATTCCGTTCTAAAAGCTAACATTTTATCAGCAAAAAGTTGTAAGCCTTCTTTGCGTAATCTTGGCGCGTGATTTTTATAATAATCTTCTAATTTTGCTCTGGAATCGGTGAAATATTGAACAGCATAAGTTGTTCCTCCCATTTCTTCTTCAACCAAAACGCGAACCATTTTAGCATTAGTAAATAAACCTGTTGCTAAAACATCGTTAATATGTTTGTTCTGCATCCACTTTAGCCAAGCTTGGTGAATGCTTTCGTCTACGTTTATGGTTACGTTGTATATAATCATTTTTAATAAATTTCAATTTAAATATTTTAACGCAAAGAACGCTAAGTTTTTCGCAAAGGTTGCAAAGAATAAATTCAAAACTCTACTTTAATTTATAAAAACTAAATGTCTCTGTGTATCTCTCATCAACACAAAGTTAGGCAAAGGCTCTCTGTGACCCGAGCGATAGCAAACTGACGAAGTAATCTCTGTGTAAAATCAAATCGTTGAATCACCTCGCAATGTTCTATATTGTTTTCTACTTTCGGTGTAATACAAACTATCGGGATGTTCTAAAACTACTTTTTCGTATAATGCTTTTGCTTTTTCGTTGTCTAAAAGATGTTTTCTATAAATCTCTGCCGAAAAGAATAAAGCTTCATCCTTATAAATTCCGTCTTTGTGATTGTCTAAAATGTTTTGAAAATATGTCAAAGCCTTGTTGAAATCGTCTTTTTCTTCATAGATTTTCCCGACCTTGAATAAAGTTCCTTCTTCGATGCTTTCGCCTTTGTGTTTTTGTAAAATAGCCAAAAAGAGTTGAAGCGCTTCTTCTTTTTTATTCTGATACAACTTCAAATCTGCAGATGCATAGGCTTGAAGTGCAATTCGTAAGCTATCTTCGGCAGAATTATCTTGAATCAGCAAAAACATTTCAATTGCATCATTTGCAATTAACAAACTTGGCGATTGTTTCAAAACTTTTACTTGTTGCAACGTCCAATCGAAATCTTTTTTATAGAAGTTGGCTTTGGCTAATTTTAGACTGGCTTCGTGTGCTAAAACATCATTTTTCAAATTGTCTTCTACTTGTGCGTAATACAAAATGGCTTGATTGAATTTTTCATCATACACCATAATATCCGCCAATTCCATTTTTACTTTTGCTTGTTCTCTGATGTTTAAAGTATTGTTTAAATAATCATTAAGCCTTTTTTTTGCAGCCTCCGAATTATTTAAATAAAATGCTTCAAATCTTGCAGTTAGTAAAACAATTTTTGTTAGATAAGGATTTTGATGATACTTTCCTAAAACGTTATTCAAACTACTATATATATCTTGATATTCATTAGGAAGAGCATTTTCTATTCGAGATGATAAAAGAAAATCATAAGCTTCAAGATGAAGTTGCGGATCTGTTGAATTATCTAAGATAAATTGAAAAATAGTCTTAGCATCTTCGTGCTGATTTTCTTCGACAGCTAATTTTCCTAGAATTATTATATTATAAATGGTTTCAGGATTTCTCTTGTAAACTGCTTTCTCTTGAACAAACGCTTTTCCGTATTCCTTTTGTTGCACAAAAAACCAACTCAAAAATTGATTCCAATATACATCTTGTGATTTCTGTGTTCTAAGCAATAGGTTTTTTCGAATAGTAGCTGCAAAAGAACCATCAGAATCGTCCATTAAGTAACGGGTCAGTTGGTTTTGAACCATCGGAGTTCCATCAGGAGTGTTGAAACCATAATCTAATAGCTTGTTCAGCATAACTTCCAAATTGCCTAATTGCCCTTGAATCATGGCGGTTTGGTAATCAAAATTTAGATTTGGGTTTTTCTTTTGCGCGGTTTCATACGCTTTTAACGCCCAGGATAACAACACTTTTTTCTCGAATGAATTAGCAATTTGGTAGGCATAATTTGGCTCTTTTTCGATTTCTTGAATGGCTAATTCGTAATTTTTATCTGCTTTATCCTTGTTTTTTTGAAGTTGGTAATTGTAGCCTAATTCAACTAACAACAAAGGTTGGTTGTGTTTGTCTTTTCGTTTTGTAATGGCGTTTTCTGCTTTATCGTATTGTTGCAATTGTTGGTAGCATTCCACTACTTTTTGGAAGAAGAAATAATTTAAAGGTTGTTTGGTCGAAATCTCCTCAAATAAAGTCAGTGCTTTTTGAAATTCGCCTTTATCAAAATAGTCCAATGCCAATTGCTCGTTTTGTGCCGAAACCCAAAACGAGGACAAAAACAAGATAAAAAAAGCTATTTTTTGCAACATAATTAAAACAAATAATGTACTAAAGTAACACTTTTTGGCGTCAAATTAGTACATTATTTTATAAAGATTAACGTTTAGTTAATGATATCAAATCCAGTATATTTTCTTAAAACTTCAGGAACTACGATGCCTTCAGGTGTTTGGTAGTTCTCTAAAATTCCAGCTAATACTCTTGGTAACGCTAATGAACTTCCGTTCAACGTGTGTGCCAATTGGTTTTTACCTTCTTTGTCTTTGAAACGTAATTTTAAACGATTCGCTTGGAAGGTTTCAAAATTAGAAACCGAACTAATTTCTAACCAACGCTCTTGCGCTGTTGAATATACTTCAAAATCATACGTTAAAGCAGAAGCAAAACTCATATCACCACCACATAATCTTAAGATTCTGTAAGGTAATTTTAATTCTTGTAAAATTCCTTTTACGTGTTCTACCATGCCATCTAAAGCTTCGTAAGATTTATCAGGATGTTCAATGCGAACAATTTCTACTTTATCAAATTGGTGTAAACGATTTAATCCACGAACGTGAGCACCGTATGAACCTGCTTCGCGACGGAAACATGGCGTGTATCCTGTACAAAGAACTGGTAAATCATTTTCGTTTAACAACACATCTCTAAAGATATTGGTTACTGGAACTTCAGCTGTTGGAATTAAATACAAATCATCAACACCTACATGGTACATTTGTCCTTCTTTGTCTGGTAATTGACCAGTTCCAAAGCCTGAAGCTTCGTTAACCATATGAGGAACTTGGTATTCTAAGTAACCAGCATCGGTATTTTTGTCTAAGAAATAAGTGATTAAAGCACGTTGTAATTTAGCACATTTTCCTTTGTAAACTGGGAAACCTGCGCCTGTGATTTTAACGCCTAATTCAAAATCAATTAAATCGTATTTTTTAGCTAATTCCCAGTGAGGTAAAGCGCCTTCGTGTAATTTAGGAATATCGCCTTCTTGAAAAACGTTTAAGTTTTCTTCAGGAGTTTTTCCTTCCGGAACGATGTCGGCTGGTAAATTAGGTAATTTGTATAATTCTTCTTGTAATTTAGTGGCATATGTATTCAACACTTCGGTCAATTCTTTGTCTTTTTCACGAAGTTGAACCGATTTTTCTTTTAAGATTTCAGCTTTTGCTTTTTCGCCACTTTTCATTAAATCCCCAATGTCTTTGGATAGCTTATTTGACTCGGATTTGATAGTGTCTAATTCTACTTGAGTTGCTCTTCTTTTTTCGTCTAATGCAATTACTTCTTCAATGGCATTTTTAGCATCTAAGTTTTTCTTAGCTAATCGTTTTACTACTTCGTCTTTGTTTTCTCTAATGTACGCTATCTGTAACATAATATATAGGATTTTAAAGATGCAAATTTAAGGAATTGGATTTAGATAATACATAAAAAACAATTTCACTTACCTGTTTTTATGAATTGATGAAATTCTTACAAAAAGCTGTACCAAAACAAAGATATTGTTGTATATTCGCTTGATTTTTATGTAAATTGATAATTTTAAGCTTAATTCTGTTGGTTTTTAATAAAGTAAAGTTACATAAAAGTTGCCCCAAAAAATTTATAACCTATAAAAATGAAAAAAATTACTTTAAGTTTATTACTCTTATTTGGAGTTATCGGTTTTGCCCAAACGGATAATTCTGAATTTGATAGAATGGTAGAAGCAGAGATGAAGTCTGCTTCAGCAACCATAAATTTTAGAGCCAACCCCAATACCCAAAATTATGACATTAGTTATCATGAGTTGCGATTTAATGTAGATCCGAATAATACCACCCCATACATAAGCGGAATAGTTACTACAACTTTTACTGCATTAAGCGATATGAATGTTGTGACTTTTGATATGGCAACTGCTTTAGTAGTGAGTTCAGTAACAATGAATAGTTCTAACCTTACTTTTAGTCAAAGCAATTACGAGTTGAATATTAATTTACCTACAACTTTAGTTTCGGGTAATTCTGCAACAGTTGTAATTACGTATGCAGGTTCTCCGCCTCAAGCAGAAGGGGCATTTACTAGAGGAACTCATAGTGGTACTCCAGTGATTTTTACACTTTCTGAACCCTACGGAGCAAGAGATTGGTGGCCTTGTAAACAAGATTTGAATGATAAAGTAAATGCAATAGATGTTTATATTACTGCTCCATCTACTTATGTTAGTGTTTCTAATGGGATAGAGGTTTCTCAAACCGTATCTGGAGCAAATAAAACAACCCATTTCCATCATAATTATCCAATTCCAGCTTATTTAATTGCTATTGCCGTAACAAACTATCAAATTTATAATCAGCAAGGAGGATTAGGAACAGTTGCAAGTCCTTATTTTCCTATTGTGAATTATTTATATCCTGAAAGTTATGCTTCTGCAACTTCTGCAACACAATTAGGAACTACTCCAACAATTATAAATTTATATGAATCTTTATTGGAGCCTTATCCATTTAGAAATGAAAAATACGGACATGCTCAATTTGGTTGGGGTGGCGGAATGGAACATACAACGGTTTCTTTTATGGGTAGTTTCGGAAGAAGTTTAATAGCTCACGAAATGGCACATCAATGGTTTGGCGATAAAATCACATGTGGTTCTTGGAAAGACATTTGGTTGAATGAAGGTCTTACAGAATATATGTCTGGATTAGTAGTTGAAAATTTAGACGGAGCGCCTTTATTTGTGACTTGGAAAACTAATAAAATAAATTCTATTACATCACAAACTGCTGGATATGTATATCTTCAAGATTCTGATTTAACTAATGTAAATAGGATATTTTCGTCTAGATTAACATATGATAAAGGGTCTATGGTAACTCATATGTTGCGTTGGAAATTAGGTGATGCTGCATTTTTTCAAGCGCTAAAAAATTATTTAGCAGATTCTTCACTAGCTTATGGGTATGCGTTGACTGGAGATTTAAAATCACATTTAGAAAATGTATATGGTTCAAGTTTGACAGAGTTTTTCAACGATTGGATTTACATGCAAGGCTATCCTACATATACTATTACGGCTCAGAATTGGGGAGCTGGTCAGGCAAAAATTACAGTAAGTCAAACACAATCGCATGCGTCAGTTTCTTTTTTTGAAATGCCTTTAGAAATTAGACTAACAAGTGCTGGAGGTGCAAATCATGATGTAGTTGTAAACAACACAGTTAATAATCAAGAATTTGTAGTTTCGGTTCCATTTGTTGTGGCTGGAGTAACATTTGATCCAAACAAACATATTATTTCTAAAAATAATGTGGTAACATTAGCAAATGCATCTTTTGAATTAGAGCAAACAATTTCGGTTTATCCAAATCCAGCTAACGATGAAATCCATATTATGATGCCAACAACTACTCAATTGGAGAAAGTGGAAATTTACAATACTCTGGGTCAATTATTAGCGACTCATCAAACGGTAGATTTTAAAATTGACAACTTAAGTTCAGGAATGCATGTGATGAAAATCACTACTTCGGAAGGAGCAATTCATAAAAATTTTATAAAAAAATAGTACAGCAATAAAAATATGATGAAAAGTAAGGTGAAAACCTTACTTTTGTCGTTTAAATAAATGCATAAAAATGATTCAAGTAGCACAAATATTATTCATATTATCAGTTTTAGTAATACTTCACGAATTTGGTCACTACATCACAGCTAAGATGTTCAAAGTGCGAGTAGAAAAATTTTATTTGTTTATGGATGCTGGTTTTTCTTTAGTGAAAAAGAAAATTGGTGAAACAGAATGGGGAATCGGATGGTTGCCATTAGGAGGTTATGTAAAACTTTCAGGAATGATTGATGAAAGTATGGATACAGAACAAATGAATGCTCCTGCAGAACCATGGGAATTCCGTTCAAAACCAGCTTGGCAACGTTTGATTATTATGTTAGGTGGGATTATTGTAAATGTAATTTTGGCTTGGTTGATTTTTACCATTATGTATGCAACTGTTGGGCAAAAATATATTTCGACAGCAAAAATTCAAGAAAACGGATTAGCATTTGGTGAAGTTGGTCATAAAGCAGGATTTAGAAATGGAGACAAAATTCTTTCGGTAGATGGTCAATTTCAGCCAAGTTTTAATCGTATGACATTAGATGTTTTACTTGGTGATAAAGTTGAGGTAGAACGTAATGGTCAAAAAGTAGACGTGATTTTAACCGATGAAATGAAAGGTGAAATTATTAGTAAAGAAGGAAAAGAGTTTGTTGGGCCTCGTTTTTTAGGATCAGTAGTAGATTCTGTAGTTCCAAAATCGCAAGCTGAAATTGCAGGATTAAAAAAAGGGGATAAAATAAAAGCAGTAAACGGAACATTCTTCAATTATCATGATGAATACAAAGAAAATATTTCTAAACATAAAAACGATAGTATTTCCTTATCTATTTTAAGAGGCACTGAAGTATTAACTTTAAAAGCCAAGGTAGATAAAGAAGGGAAATTAGGGTTCTTTAATAAACCTCTAGATAAATCAGATTACGAAGTAAATAATAAAATGTCATTTGGTCAGGCAGTCCCAACGGCGGTTAAAGAATCTTGGGCATTATTGGTTTACAACGTAAAACAATTTAAACTAATCTTGCGTCCTAAAACAGAAGCTTACAAACATGTTCAAAGTCCAATTGGAATTGCACGTCGTTTACCAGATACTTGGGATTGGGAATTCATTTGGAATTTTACCGCTTTATTCTCAATCGGATTGGCATTTATGAACTTATTACCAATACCAGGTTTAGATGGCGGGCATGCATTATTTACTATTGCTGAAATGATTACAGGTAGAAAATTATCAGATAAAGTGGCAGGCTATGTTCAAACGGCTGGAATGATTATCTTGCTGACACTAATGGCATTAACATTTGGAAAAGATATTTATCAATTAGTGGTAGATAAACTTTTGTAATTTTTTCAATAAAATAATTTGCGTTAACAAAAAATCAGTTTATATTTGCACTCGCTAAAAAGATAAATACCTTCCTCCTTAGCTCAGTTGGTTAGAGCATCTGACTGTTAATCAGAGGGTCCTTGGTTCGAGCCCAAGAGGGGGAGCAACTTTTTAGCAAAACATAAACCTTTGGGGTGATTCCTCCTTAGCTCAGTTGGTTAGAGCATCTGACTGTTAATCAGAGGGTCCTTGGTTCGAGCCCAAGAGGGGGAGCAAAAAGAGCAATACGAAAGTGTTGCTCTTTTTTTATATTATCAAAATGAAAACGAAACTTTTCTACAACATTATTAAATTATTACCGCTTAACCTTTAGAAAATAATAACATGAAGTGATTTAATACTTTCTTATTTTTTAATTCACTTTGCTGTAACTTTTGAAGTTCAATTTTGTGCAAAATTAATCAACACAAAAATGAATAAAAATTACACATTTAAAAAGAAGAGTTTTTTCATGTCACTTCTTATTGTATTATTTGTTTCTACAACTTATGGACAAACATTAGTGCATTATTGGAACTTTAACAACAGTACTTCAATTGCCACAATCACAACACCAAGTCAAACGCTTGGAGGTGCAGCGTTAAATGCTATTCCTGGAGGAATCAGTGTAATTGATTTCGCTAATGGAACAGGGCAAAATTTTAATGTTTTAAATATTAATGCCAGAAACAGCGATGATTCAGGAACACATTTACGATTTAATGATCCTATTGGAGGAGCTTTAGAATTTACATTACCAACAACAGGTTATGAAAATTGTATTGTAAAATTTGCAACTCGACGTTCAGGTTCTGGGGCTGGAACGCAAGTTTGGTCGTATTCTATTGATGGTACAAATTATCTTCCATTTACAAATGTGATTTCAAATAATGGAGATCCTGCCTTAGCAACCTTAGATTTTTCAGGAATCGACGCTAGTGATAATAATCCAAATTTTAAATTGAAAGTCGAATTTCAACAAGGTTCAGGCGGAACCGTTGGAAATAATAGATTTGATAATTTTACATTAGAAGGGACAACTTTTGGAGGTGCCGATGTTATTGCGCCTGTTGTTACCTTATTTCCTTTGAATAATGCTGTAAATGTAGTAACAAATGTAGTTCCAACATTTACTTTTAATGAAGCCATTCGTTTAACAGATAATAGTGCTATTGACAATAATAACGTAGATGCATTGGTTGAACTTCGTTTGGATAATGCAACTGGAGCTATTGTTCCTTTTGATGCTACAATTTCAGGAAATATTATTTCGATAACACCTCTTTCAAATTTATTAGTTAATCAAACGTATTATATTGCTTTATTAGCAAATTCAGTGGAAGATTTAAGTGATAACGGAATTACCACAATACAATCAGGGGTTTTTACTACTGCAAATCCTAGTATTTCTTTTGCTTCAAACTTCATTGCAGTTAACGAAAATCAAGGAACTTTATCTTTGGTTTTAAATATTGCAAATCCAGCTACTAGTTCAGTAGATTTAGTGGTAAAGACAGCTCCTTTTAGCACGGCAGATAATTTAGATTTTACTCTTACAACACAAACTATTTCAATAACGGCTTCGTCTTCATCTACACAAACGATTACAATTCCAATTATTGATGATAGTTTAGAAGAACAACATTCTGAATATTTTGTTTTAAGTTTAGAAAACGCTTCAGGAATTTCAATTTCAGGAACTCCAACGACTACTATTTATATAGTTGATAATGATAGTCAGGCACCAGTTCCAAGTAATCAAATTGAATTAAATTATATCGGAAGTTTTGATCCTTCGGGTTCAAATTCAAGTACTTGCGAAATTGTAGTACATGATGCGGCTTCACAACGTTTGTTTACTACAAGTGCAGTGGCAGGATATTTAGATATTATTGATTTTTCAGACCCAACGAATCTTTCAGTGATTAATTCTGTTAACATGAATTCTTACGGAGGAGTTACAAGTGTTGCAGTTAAAAATGGAATTGTTGCAGTTGCCTCACCAAATGCAGACGAAACGTTAAATGGTTCAGTTGTATTTTTCGATACAAATGGAACATTTTTAAATCAAGTAACTGTAGGAGCGCTTCCAGATATGATTACTTTTTCTCCTGATGGAACAAAAGTTATGACTGCCAATGAAGGTCAACCAAATACAGATTATTCAATTGATCCAGAAGGTTCGGTTAGTATTATTGATATCTCTGGAGGAATTGCAACTTTATCGCATTCAAATGTGACAACGTTATTATTTACGGCTTATAATGCTCAAGAAGCTACATTAATTGCTTCTGGAGTTAGAAAATTAAAATCAACAAGTACTTTGTCTCAAGATTTTGAGCCAGAATATATCACGATAAGTGCCGATTCTCAAAAAGCTTGGGTTACTTTACAAGAAAATAATGCCATTGCCGAAATTAATCTAACCAATAATACTATTTCAGACATTTGGGCATTAGGAACAAAAGACATCAGTTTACCAGGTAACGGATTTGACGTTTCTGACAATAATGGTCAGGTTTTAATTGCAAACTGGCCTATTCAAGCATATTATATTCCAGATGCTGTGTCAAGTTACTCAGTTGCGGGAACAACGTATTTAGTAACAGCAAACGAAGGTGATGAAAAAGAGTATGGAGCCTTTACAGAAAGAGTTGCAGTAAGTTCTGGAGCTTATGCACTAGATGCTACAAATTTCCCAAATGCTTCGGTTTTAAAACAAAATCACAATTTAGGAAGATTTAGAGCAACAAATCTTAACGGAAATACTGATGTAGATGCTGAATTTGAAACCATCCATTGTGTTGGAACTCGTTCATTTTCGATTTTCAATACAACTACAAGACAGATAGTTTTTGACAGTGGCGATGATTTTGAAAGATATACAGCAGCAAATTTACCAACACTTTTCAACGCAGATCACGAAGATAACACACCAAAAGGAAGAAGTCGTGCAAAAGGTCCAGAACCAGAAGGTGTAACAATTGCGCAAATTGCAACTGAAACTTTTGCTTTTGTTTCGTTAGAACGAGTAGGTGGTGTTATGGTTTACAATATTACAAATCCTAATAACCCAATATTTGTAGATTATAAAAATTCAAGAAGTACTTCGACTTATTCTGGAGATCACGGTCCAGAAGGAATTACTTACATTGCTCCAGCTAATAGTACAACGGGTAAAGGTTATGTTTTGGTTGCAAACGAAATCAGTGGAACTATTACTATTTACGAAGTAGATGAAAATACGTTATCATCATCTGATTTTAATGCAGTACCAAAAACTTTCGTGATTTTCCCTAATCCTGCTTCAAATTCTCAAATAGTTTATTTCAATAGAGTAGCAGATATCGAGTTGTATGATATAACAGGAAAATTAATCCTTTCAGAAAAAGAAGCGTTAAGCATAAATACATCAAAATTACAAGCAGGAGTTTATCTAGTTAAAACTTCAGAAGGAATTACAAAAAAGTTGGTTGTTAAGTAGTTTTTGTTTTTTCATCTAAAAAGCCAGTTGTTAAACTGGCTTTTTTTATTTTAATCTCGTCTCAACCAACCCGTAACGCTCAGTCTAGGTTTGTGACTTTCCAAAACTTCATGAACCAATTCATTACTTTTAAAGAAAACTGTTTTTCTGTTGGTTGGCGCTATTTTTTGAGTCACATCGCCGTCGTAAATGCACAATTCGCCACCATCTTCAGGTTTCCAATTTTCGTTCAAATAGGTAATCATCGAAAACTGTCGGCTCGAATTATCTTGAAATTGGTCCAAATGCTTTCTGTAAAAACTGCCTTTATCAAACAATGCAAAATGAAATTCATAACCCGTAATTCCGGTATAACAACTGCGGTTCAAATACGACACAAAAGCATCCACCTGATCTAAAAAAGCATTTTCATGTTCGTTATTGTTCGCTCTATCTAACCAATAAATTGCATCGCTTCTAATTGCCGAATTTTGAGTCAATTTTGCAGCATTTCCTATTCCAGCGGCTTTTAGTAAATTTTGTTCTTTCAATTCAAACAATCTTTTTATCAAATGTTGCGCTAATTCTTCCGATACAAAATGTTCTACAATGCCTACTTTCGAATCCAAGTAACTCGAAATTAAGGTTTCAAAACAATCTTCCATTTTATTTACGTTGTAAAGTATCGTACAAAGATATCATTTCCTTTTTTAATTTGGGCGTTCCCACAAGGGTCGGGCTTTCCGTTGCAATCTTTAATTTATAAAATTTAGCAATTTTACAAATAAAGGATTTCCGCTGCAATCCCTAACGCGAACCTCGTTTTCAATTAAAATTAGTATTTTTACAAAAACCTTTCAGCATGCAACATCTTTTAAAAGTTTCAGAAAACACTCAGCTTTCATGGAGTAATTTAAGCATTCAAAATCGAATTTCTTTTCTACCTCAATTAGCTAATTTACTTTTAGAAAATAAAGAAGCATATGCAACTTGTATTACAACCGAAATGCACAAACCCATTTCACAAGCCATTGCTGAGGTTGAAAAATGCGCTCTTTTATGTAATTACTATTACGAAAATGCTGAAACTTTTTTAGCCACAAAAAACATAAAAACCGAATCTTCTGAAAGTTTTGTTATCTACGAACCTTTAGGAGTAATTTTAGGGGTAATGCCTTGGAATTTTCCGTTTTGGCAAGTATTCCGATTTGCGGTTCCAACACTTATCGCAGGAAATACCGTTGTGGTTAAACATGCGAGTAATGTTCCAAAATCTGCCGAATTAATTCAGAAAATATTCGAACAAGCAGGTTTTCCAAAAGGTTGTTATCAAGATTTACCTATTTCAAGTAGTGAAGTAGCTAATATCATCGCAAATCCAATAATTAAAGCCGTTTCATTAACAGGAAGCGAACAAGCTGGAATCGCAGTTGCTACAGAAGCCGGAAAACATTTAAAAAAATGTGTTTTAGAATTAGGCGGTAGCAATGCATTCATCATTTTAGAAGATGCTAATCTAGAAAAAGCAGTTGCAACAGCTGTAAACGCCCGAATGCAAAACTCAGGTCAAAGTTGTATTGCAGCTAAGCGATTTTTAGTTCACGAAAATATTGCAGAAGAGTTTGTGGCAAAATTCAAAGTTGCCATTCAAAACTTAAAAACTGGAAATCCGTTAGATAAAGAAACACAAATTGGGGCGTTAGCACGATTAGATTTAGCAGAAGAATTAGAGGTTCAAGTCCAAAAATCCATTCAAATGGGTGCAAAGTTAATCGTTGGTGGAAAAAGACATGAAGCTTTTTATGAACCTACAATTTTGACCCATGTAACCACAGAAATGCCTGTTTTCAATGAAGAAACTTTCGGACCTGTTGCAGCAATCATAACTTTCAAAACTATTGAAGAAGCTATCAAATTAAGCAATCAATCGGAATTTGGTTTAGGCGTTTCTATCTTTACACAAGATATTGATTTAATCAAAACCAAGATTTCTGCTTTTAATGAAGGGGCTGTTTTTATCAACGAAATGGTTAAATCCGATCCAAGATTACCATTCGGAGGAATCAAAAAATCAGGTTATGGAAGAGAATTAGCAGAAGATGGAATAAAAGAGTTTGTAAATGTAAAGTCAGTTATAATAAATAAATTTTTATGACCCTTTTTTTTAAGGGTTAAATATATATTATTGATAATAATTCAAACCACACCCCTTTATTTTATAAATAATATTTTGAAATTAACATCTTTTTTTTAAATTTACCCTATTAAAAATAGGGGTATGAAAATAAAAAAGCGATGGTTAGTATCTTTTGTGATTATTTCAATAATCTCGATTATTAGTTTGTTTTGGGAAAATAAAAACGAATTGCAATCTCAGTTTTCTTCGACTGAAGCCATAAACTATGCAGATGTTGCTTGGTTGTTAACATCATCATCCTTTGTATTATTAATGACGCCGGGATTGTCTTTTTTCTATGGAGGAATGGTAGGAAAGAAAAATGTTATTTCTACCATGTTACAAAGTTTTATTTCGTTAGGAGTAGTTAGTATTCTTTGGGTTGTTGTAGGTTTTAGTTTGTCTTTCGGAGAAAGTTTAGGATTTGAAATTGGAGGAAAGCACTATGGAATAATTGGAAATCCATTTAATTTTATGTTTTTTGATAATGTAGGTTCTTTACCTCATAAGCAATTGGCTGGAACTATTCCTTTTGTTTTGTTTGCTTTATTTCAAATGAAATTTGCTGTAATTACACCAGCAATAATTACAGGATCATTTGCAGAACGTGTACGTTTTATAGCTTACCTGTTTTTTATCTGTTTATTTACTTTATTTATTTACACTCCATTGTGTCATATGGTTTGGCATCCAAGCGGTTTATTAGGTTCTTATTTTGGTGTAAAAGATTTTGCTGGAGGGACAGTAGTGCATATGAGTGCAGGATTTGCTGCTTTGGCAGGAGTTTTAGTGCTTGGAAAACGTAAAAATAGTGAGCACATCCCAACAAATATTCCATTTGTTTTACTTGGAACAGGAATGTTATGGTTTGGTTGGTTTGGTTTTAATGCAGGATCGGCATTAGCTGCTAACGGAACTGCCGCTATGGCTTTTGCGACTACAACGGTTGCATCTGCTTCTGCTATGTTAACTTGGATATTCTTCGATAGAATTAATGGACGTAAAGCGTCAGCTCTTGGTGCTTGTATTGGTGCGGTTGTAGGTTTAGTGGCTATAACACCAGCAGCAGGGTTCATTTCAATTCCTAAAAGTATTTTCTTTGGATTTATTACTGCAATAGTTTCAAATAAAATGTTGTATTGGAATAAACTAAAAGAGATTGATGACACCCTTGATGTTTTTGCTTGTCATGGAGTTGGTGGGATTATGGGAATGATATTAACAGCAATTTTTGCAGAAGGTGAAAATGCCAGTTTATTGCACGGAGGTTGGTCGGTTTTTGGACATCATATGATGGCTTTAATATTAGTTGCCTTTTTTGCTTTTTTCGGTTCAATCTTATTGTATAAAGTGGTAAATTGGTTTATTCCTCTCCGAGTTTCAGAAGATTCAGAACGAATTGGATTAGATTTATCGCAACACAATGAAAAGTTATAATTTTAAATAGTATTTTTGAAGATATTGTAAATAATCTTTTTAATGAAAGTATATATTTTTCTTTTTGTAGTTTTAATTAGTTGTTCTCCAATTCAGAAGATGGAGAATCAAAAAACAGAAATCAATAATATTCTAGACAATTGGCACAAAGCAGCAGCCGAAGCTAATTATGAGAATTATTTTGGTGCAATGTCTAATGAATCGATTTTTATTGGTACAGATGCTACTGAAAATTGGAATAAAATAGAATTTCAAGCTTTTGCAAAACCTTATTTTGATAAAGGAAAGGCATGGAGCTTTAAAGCTATTGAACGCAACATTTATTTTAGCGAAAACGGAAAAATGGTTTGGTTTGACGAATTGTTAAGTACACAAATGAAAATATGCCGAGGTTCAGGTGTTTTGATTAAAGAAAACGGACAATGGAAAATAAAACACTATGTGCTTTCGATGACGGTTCCAAATGATAATGTGGATGAAGTTGTAAAGATAAAATCAATAATTGAAGACAAAATTCTTTCCGAAAATAAATAAAGAAAAACAGAAATAATAGTTAATCCCAAGATAATTTGTTTTGGGATTTTTTATGTCCAAATGTTAAAAGTTCAATTTTTTTTATGTTTGAGAAAACCAATTAGAAACTGTTTACGTAAATGCAACTAAACAAAAACCTCAAACGTTATGAAAATTAATAAAAAAATCAAAATTGCTTTAGGAAGTGTCTTCGGAATATTCCTGATTTTATTTCTGGTTTTAGTAGTTCACATAGCAACTGCAAAACCTTTAGAGGTGGATAATGCTTCTTTGCAAATTAGTAGAATCGATTTTAAAGAACCTATAGATTCACTTAAAGCAAAAGAGATTCATCGAAATTTAAAATCCATTCCTGGAGTCAAAACGGATAGATTGAATAAAGAAACAGGTGTTTTGGTATTCTTTCACGACATTAAAGTTGCAGATTCAAAAACCATTTATAATAAGCTTATGGCGATGGGAAACTACAAAGCAGAACGTTTTGTACTTCCAAAAGAATTAGAAAACAAAAAGGCTTGTCCAGTAATGACTGAGGATAGTTTCAGTTATAAATTTTCAAGAGGAATCCAACGAATTTTTAATTAATTTCTAAATACTATTACTATGAAAAATTTTTCAAAACTAGCCTTTATGGCATTGTTTATTGCTTCTGGAAGCTTGTTTACATCATGTAGTGATGATGATTCAGCAAAGCCAAAATCTCTATATGCAAAATTAGGTGGTACTACCATGGTAGCTGATCCAAATAATCCTGGACAAATGATTGAGCAGGGACGTTTGAGCTATCGTTCTGTGGTGGATTCAACCATTACTTTAATTGTTTCTGACATTGTGGTAGGAGCAGAAGGAAACTTAGGGCAACATTTTGCACCAGTAATTTCAGAGGCTTTAAGTGGAAATACTACTAACGTAGCTATTTTGAGTGATAATTTAACCGATTTCTTTTCTGCAAATACAGGTGGAGGTGCTACAAATACTTACACAGGGCTAAATATGGTGGCGGCACACGATCCAGCTCAAAATCCTAGAATGGGTAAAAGATCAAATAATGCAGAATATGATAAATTTATTGGATATGTAGGAGCAGCAGCAGGTTTAAATGGTGTAACCGATCCAGAAATTATAAATGAAGTTGTGGCAGTGTTAGAATCATTGAGAACTCCTATCGTTCAGGAGTAAGTTTGTTTTTTGTTTTAATGGAAAACGTCCCGAAATTTCGGGACGTTTTTTTTATTTATTATAAATATGTTCGTTTAAATTTTTGAACATATCTACAGTCATGTTTTCTAAATCAAAATCGTTTTTCCAACCCCAATCTTCTCTTGCTGAAGTATCATCAATACTTGCTGGCCAGCTATCTGCAATTTTTTGACGGAAGTCTGGTTCGTAACTTAATTCGAAGTTTGGATAATGTTTTTTGATTTCTTCTCCAATTTGTTTTGGAGTAAAACTCATCGCCGCCAAATTGTAAGATGAACGAATTTTAATTTGTTCCGCTGGAGCTTGCATAATTCCTATTGTTGCTTTAATTGCATCATCCATATACATCATAGGTAATTCTGAATTTTCAGATAAGAAACTTGTGAATTTCCCATCGGTAATGGCTTTGTGATAGATATCAACTGCATAATCAGTCGTTCCACCACCAGCTTCAGTACTCCAACTAATCAAACCAGGATAACGAATGCTTCTTACATCTACACCATATTGTTTGTGGTAATATTCACACCATCTTTCGCCTGTTTGTTTCGAGATTCCGTAAACTGTTGAAGGCTCCATAATGGTGTATTGAGGAGTATTTTCTCTTGGAGTTGTAGGTCCAAAAACCGCAATACTAGAAGGCCAAAAAATCTTTTTAATTTTTCCTGCTTTGGCTAAATTTAAAACATGAAACAATGAATTCATATTTAAATCCCAAGCAAAAGCTGGATTTTTCTCAGCTGTAGCCGAAAGTAAAGCCGCCATTAAATACACATCAGTAATTTGATATTTTTCAAGTAAATGCTGAATTTGGTTATAATCAAGAGCGTTTACGACTTCAAAAATCCCGTTGTTAACCACATCATTTTCTAGTTTTCTAATGTCTGATGCGATTACATTGTTAACTCCGTAAGTTGCTCTAAGTTTTGCTGTAAGCTCGGTACCAATTTGTCCACAGGCACCTATTATTAAAATTTTCGTATCCATTTTGTTGTGTAAATGAGGTAACAAATATACTATTTTGCCTTTATTTTGCTGATGGATTTTTGTGATATTTTTACAAATTGCCTTCTAAATTTAAATATTTAATAAATTAACATCTTATAAACGGTTTTTCTTAATTGATTAACAAATTTGGTGTTAAGATAGTATTATAAAAAATACAGCTTTCGGTAAACATTTGTACCTTTGCTCTTTAATTTATCCGAATGAAAGTTTTCTTATATAGTTTATCGCTTTTCGTTTTAACCTTGATTTCATGCGAAAATGAAAATCAGCAATTAGAAGCCCAAAAAGTAGCTCAAAAAAACGAAGCTGTTTTTAAGAACATTTCGAAAATGTGGCAGTTTAATTTTCCAACACCACGACCTGAAGTAGCAACTACTTTAGATCGTTGGAATGAATGGCGTCAATTTGAAATTGAAATGCTTCAAAAACCGCAATCTACATTGTCTGCTTTTCAAATGAAGACAAAGAATTTGTCAAAAAAAGCAGATACTTTGGCCTTGACAGCTCCTTTCGAATATAACAAACCTCAGATTTTAAGTAGAATTACAACCTTGAATACCAAGTTAAAATCGCTTGAAACTTTCATGAATTTAAGAGTAATTCCAGAACAACGAATTGCTAAGTTAATTCCAGAAATCAACGAAGAAATCAAAGGTTTATACAAACAATGGGATGAAATCATCATCAAAAAAGCAATTCCAAAAGAAATTGGAGAAGAATTGATGTTGCAAGCTTTGGATACAACAAGAAATGCGAATCCAGACGAAATGCGAAAGAAGATGGAAATTTCAGATAAAAAATAAAGTAAGTTTTGAGCAAGTCCGACATTATATCCATTTACGATAAGTCACCAAAGATTGCCGTTTTAGAAAGTACATTCGCAGCGCGCCAAAAGTCACAAATGACGGGTTTGGTTGGCTCGTCGTTGTCTTTTGTGGCAAATTCATTGTTTAAAAAATCCGAACTTCCGTTCCTGATTTTGTTCAGCAATAAAGAAGAAGCGGCTTATTATTTGAACGATTTAGAGCAATTAATCAATACCGAAGACGTTCTTTTTTACCCAAGTTCGTACCGAAGACCTTACCAAATTGAAGAAACCGATAACGCTAACGTATTGCTTCGAGCAGAAGTTTTAAACCGAATTAATTCCCGCAAAAAACCTGCGATTATTGTTTCGTATGCCGAAGCGATTTTCGAGAAAGTCGTTACCCGAAAAGAATTAGAGAAAAACACCTTAAAATTGTCGGTTGGCGATAATTTATCTATTGATTTTATCAACGAAACCTTGTTCGAATACAATTTCAAACGTGTTGATTTTGTTACGGAACCAGGCGAATTTTCCGTTCGTGGTGGAATCATCGATGTGTTTTCGTTTTCCAATGATAATCCGTACCGAATTGAATTTTTCGGTAACGAAGTCGATAGTATTAGAAGTTTTGACGTGGAAACCCAATTATCGGTTGAAAAGCTGAAAAAGATTTCCATCATTCCCAATGTCGAAAATAAATTATTACAAGAAAATCGCGAAAGTTTCTTAGATTACATCAATGAAAAAACGGTTTTAGTGATTCAAAATACCGAATTATTAGGACAACAATTGGATAAGTTATTTGACAAGGCTAATGAAGCTTTCGAGAAATTATCCAAAGATATTCAACACGCAAAACCAGAAGAATTATTCCTAAATCAAAAACAATTTTTGAAAAGAGCTCTTGATTTTTCGGTAATTGAATTACACAATCAAGCGGTTTTTAAAATTGATAAAAAAGTCGAATTTCATATACAGCCGCAACCTTCGTTCAACAAGCAATTCGATTTGTTATTGAATAATTTGAGCGAAAATCATTTCAATGGTTACAAAAACTATTTGTGTTGTTCTAACGAAAATCAAGCGAGTCGTTTTCATGATATTTTTGAAGATATTGATGAAGCCAATCACGAAAGTATTCGCAAGCAATACAAAACCATGGTATTGCCTTTGTTTGAAGGTTTTATCGACGAAGAAAATCAAATTGCCTGTTATACAGACCATCAAATTTTTGAGCGTTACCATAAGTTTTCCATCAAAAATGGCTATTCGAAAAAGCAAACCATAACGTTAAAAGAACTGACTTCGTTATCGGTTGGCGATTATGTAACGCACATCGATCACGGAATTGGAAAGTTTGGTGGTTTGCAGAAAATTCAAGTCGAAGGCAAAACGCAAGAAGCTATAAAATTGGTGTATGCCGATAACGATATTGTGTATGTGAGCATTCATTCGCTACATAAAATCTCAAAATACAATGGGAAAGATGGCGCGCCTCCAAAGATTTACAAATTAGGAAGCACTGCTTGGAAAACCCTTAAACAAAAGACAAAAGCGCGTGTAAAACATATTGCGTTTAACTTAATTCAGTTGTATGCGAAACGAAGATTAGACAAAGGTTTTCAGTTTGCACCCGATAGTTATTTGCAAAAAGAATTAGAAAGTTCGTTCATTTATGAAGATACGCCCGACCAAATTACCGCAACAGCCGATGTAAAAGCGGATATGGAAAACGAACGTCCAATGGACCGATTAGTCTGTGGTGATGTAGGTTTCGGAAAGACAGAAGTCGCGATTCGTGCTGCTTTTAAAGCGGTGGATAACGGAAAACAAGTTGCTGTTTTGGTTCCAACAACCATTTTGGCGTATCAACATTACCGAACGTTTTCAGAACGTTTGAAAGATATGCCGGTTACAGTGAGTTATGTGAATCGATTTAGAACGGCGAAACAAAAAGCTGATACGCTTCAAAAACTACAAGAAGGAAAAGTCGATATTTTAATTGGAACACACCAATTGGTCAATAAAAATGTCGTGTTTAAAGATTTAGGTTTGTTGATTATCGACGAAGAACAAAAGTTCGGTGTCAACGTAAAAGATAAATTGAAAACGATTGCTACGAATGTCGATACGTTGACTTTAACCGCAACTCCGATTCCGAGAACGTTGCAGTTTTCGTTGATGGCAGCACGCGATTTATCGGTAATTACAACACCTCCGCCAAATCGTTATCCGATTGAAACACAAGTTATTCGTTTTAATGAAGAAGTTATTCGTGATGCGGTTTCGTATGAAATTCAGCGTGGTGGACAAGTCTATTTCATCAACAACCGAATTGAAAACATCAAAGAAGTTGCCGGAATGATTCAACGCTTGGTGCCAGGCGCAAAAGTTGGCATCGGTCACGGTCAAATGGATGGGAAAAAATTAGAAGAATTGATGTTGGCTTTCATGGAAGGTGAATTTGACGTTTTGGTCGCAACCACCATTATCGAAAGCGGTTTAGATGTACCAAATGCGAATACGATTTTCATCAATAATGCTAATAATTTCGGATTATCAGACTTACATCAAATGCGTGGTCGCGTGGGAAGAAGTAATAAAAAAGCGTTTTGTTATTTCATTACGCCGCCGTATTCGATGATGACGGGTGAAGCGCAAAAACGTATTACCGCTTTGGAACAATTTAGCGAATTAGGAAGTGGTTTCAACATTGCGATGAAGGATTTGGAAATTCGTGGTGCCGGAGATTTATTAGGTGGCGAACAAAGTGGTTTTATCAACGAAATTGGTTTTGATACCTACCAAAAAATCATGAACGAAGCCATTGAAGAGTTGAAAGAAAACGAATTCAAAGACTTGTATCAAGAAGAAAACGATATCGAAACCAAAGAGTTTGTCAAAGACATTCAAATTGATACCGATTTCGAATTGTTGTTCCCAGATGAATACATCAACAACATTACCGAACGTTTGAATTTATATAACGAGTTGAGCCAAATTAAAGACGAAACCACGTTACAACAATTTGAACAAAAACTAATTGACCGCTTTGGTGCGCTACCAAAACCAGCCATTGCTTTACTAAATAGCGTTCGCATCAAATGGAAAGCCACCGCCATGGGAATTGAACGTTTAATGATGAAACAAGGTAAAATGATTGGTTATTTCATTGGTGACCAACAAAGCGATTTTTACCAAAGTAACCGTTTTATGAAAGTGCTACAATTTGCGCAACGCAACGGCAACGTGTGTAAAATAAAAGAAAAAGAAACCAAAAACGGCTTACGTTTATTACTGACTTTTGATAATGTGAAAAGTGTAAATAAGGCGTTGGAGTTGTTGGAGGGGATTTGAGAATAGTAAATAGTTTGTTTTCAATTAGTAATAATATTGATTTATTATCGTTTTCAATATTATGATTAACTAATTTGATATTATTATGAAAAAATTATTCTTAATTTTATTTTTCTTTCCATTATTTTCTTCATCTCAAGTCA
Organism: Flavobacterium sp. UBA6203; assembly: GCA_002421645.1. The sequence continues at coordinate 7,193 of DIST01000007.1, read as the reverse complement.
TATTAAACGATGTTGGGAGAATGTGCATTACTGATGAAGTTAAAAACACAAGAGATTGTAAAGAAATAACTTCTAATATGTCAATTTATATAGAAGATGATTATCTAATTATTAAAACTGACATTGAAACCACCAAATATCAAATAGATAGTTATTATTTAGATAAGAATGGGAAAAAATTAGATACATTTGATGTTATTGTTGATGGAAAAATTCAAACAGCTACATCTGTAGAAGATAAATTCTCAAAAGTATTTATGATAATTGAAAAAGGGGACAAATTTCACACATCTTTTTTTGATTATAAATAGTTTGGAATATCAAATAATCAAATTTATAAAAACAAAATGTTATATTCTAAATATCAAAAATCTGCTCTATATATATTTTTTAAAAAAATTAGATTCAATGCTAAAAGTGAAATTCTAAATGATAAAGGAAAATTAAATCTTAAAGGTAAAGTAAAACAAATTGAAAAGATTTATTTAGATAAAGGTGAAGATAAATTTGAACTTAATGCAAGAGAAATTAAAATTTTTAATCAATATGGTAATTTATTAGAGGAACATTACAACAATAAACCTGTTTTATTTAAACTTTATTCATATAATTCAGAAAATAAATTATCAATTTCAATATCTTACAAAGAGGAAAATGTAATTTTAGAGGAAGAATATTTTAATTATGAAAATGATTTTTTAAAATCTAAAAGAGTTTATTCTAAAGAAAATTATGAGGAATTTTACGATTATGATTTTAATGGTAATTTAATTAGTGTTGACAAATTTTACTATAACCTTGATGACGTTACAATAACTTACAATTATTATAAGAATGGTAAAATAAAAGAATCTTTTATGTTTATGAACAATAGATTTATAAAAAAACAAAGATTAATTATTCAAATTTAAATGATTTAAAAATTGTTGAAACGATAATTTCATCAGAAGACATATTTACAAAGAAATTAGAAACATTTAATTCAAATGGAGATATTGCATCAATTAAAAGTTTGAGCAGTTTTGGTGAATTTGAAAAAACATTTATTTATAAATATGACAAAAATCTTAATTGGACTGAAAGATTAGAATATGTATCTGGAAAACTAATTGAAAAAATTAATGCTAACATAGAGTATTTTTAAACTCCAGCATTTCAATCACTAGTTTTTTAATTTCAAAAATTTCTAATTTACTTTCAATTTGCAATATGGATTTATCTCAAGATCAGAAACAATTAATTTGTTCAAATTAATTTCATCTCTTGTAAGAGAAAATCGTGTAATGCTACCGTTGAATGAAATATCAAAGTTTTCATAAAATTCTTGGTTTTCAGTAGCAATATTTATTATTTCATTTTTTAATTCTAGGATATAAATTTCTGTATAGTTTTCGCATTCATCTTCTGTCATTTTAGCATTTGGATAAAAAAACACTTTTATTGGTTCAGAACAGTTATCTGTAATGTATATGTTTATATCATCTGATGTTTGCCAATATCCAATAACGAAAGTCCCTTTGTTTTTTCTAATTTCTTTTTGCATAGCTTTTTAGTTTTGATTTACGCATTCAAATATAGAATAATACTATATTTAAATTAATTATAATAGAAAAAACTTATTAACAATTGAATTCACTATCTGAGAAACTCGACTGCTCGGATATCTCACCGCAACGATAGCCCCGACCGCTCGGATATTTCACTGCAACGATAGCGCGGAATTGCATTCCGTGCCCACAAAGTAAATAAAAAAAGCAACATTGTAATTGACAAAGTTTTTTTTATATTTGAATATAAATTACAAGCCATGTCAACAAAATACAAAGCCACCACAACCGAAGATGCTTACTTTATTACCATCACAACGGTAGGTTGGGTCGATGTTTTTACACGATTAAGTCAAAAATATATTATCACTGATTCTCTAAAGTATTGCCAGCAAAACAAAGGATTAGAAATTTATGCATATTGCATCATGAGCAATCACATTCATTTGTTTTGCAAAGCAACGAATGGTTTTATATTGTCAGATGTGATAAGAGATTTCAAAAAATTTACTTCTAAAAAAATCATCCAAACCATAATTGATGAACCTGAAAGTAGAAGAGAATGGTTGTTGGAGTATTTTCAAAAAGCATGTGAACATTTAAAAAGAGAACAACAATATAAAGTGTGGCAAGACGGTTATCATGCAGAACATATTTACAGCAATTCATTTATAAAACAAAAGATTGATTATATTCACAATAATCCTGTGAAAGATAAAATTGTTACGCTACCTGAAGATTATTATTTTAGTTCTGCTAGAAATTATGCTGGTTTAGAGATTGAATTGGGGATCGTTTTGTTAGATTTGTTTTGAAGTGGATTGCGGGCACGGAATGCAATTCCGCGCTATCGACTATAGTGTATAAATTTAACTTTGGATAAAAAATTTACCCAAACAACTCACTAACCACATCTTCAATCTTCGCTACTAAAACAATTTTGATTCCGGTGTTTTTCAACGAAATTTTATTGTGTTTGGAAACAAAAATGGTGGTAAATCCTAATTTTTCGGCTTCTTGAATACGTTGTTCAATTCGGTTAACCGGTCTGATTTCGCCTGAAAGTCCTACTTCTCCTGCAAAGCAAAAACCTTCAGCTATGGCAATATCTTCGTTTGAGGATAAAATAGCGGCCACAACTGCTAAATCAATGGCGGTGTCTTCAACTGAAATTCCGCCTGTAACGTTTAGGAAAACGTCTTTGGTGCCTAATCTAAAACCTGCACGTTTTTCTAAAACCGCTAAAATCATGTTTAAGCGTTTAGCGTTGTAACCTGTGGTGCTGCGTTGAGGTGTTCCATAAACTGCGGTACTTACTAACGCCTGAATTTCAATCATCAACGGGCGCATACCTTCTAAAGTAGTAGCAATGGCCGTTCCTGAAAGTTGCTCGTCTTTGTGTGAAATCAAAATTTCAGATGGATTGTCTACTTCGCGTAAGCCTGAACCTTGCATTTCGTAAATTCCTAATTCGGCAGTAGAGCCAAAACGGTTTTTTAACGAACGTAAAATGCGGTACACGTGATTTCGATCGCCTTCAAATTGTAAAACGGTATCAACCATGTGTTCCAAAATCTTCGGTCCAGCGATGGTTCCGTCTTTGGTAATGTGTCCAATTACAAGTACGGGCGTATTGGTTTCTTTGGCAAATTTTATCAATTCGGCCGTACATTCTCTAATTTGAGAAATACTTCCCGCAGACGATTCAATATAATCCGTATGCAAAGTCTGAATCGAATCGATAATCACAATATCAGGTTCAATTTCTAAAATTTGACGGAAGATATTCTGGGTTTTGGTTTCGGTTAAAATGTAGCAATTATCGCCATTTGAAGTAATGCGTTCGGCACGCATTTTAATTTGTTTTTGGCTTTCTTCTCCCGAAACATAAAGGGTTTTGTAAGGTAATTTTAATGCAATTTGCAAGAGCAACGTACTTTTTCCAATGCCTGGTTCGCCACCTAACAATGTTAGTGAACCTGGAACCAATCCGCCACCTAAAACCCGATTCAACTCGTTATCTGTTGTGTTCAATCGGATTTCTTGTGCGGTGTCTATTTCTTTTACAAGTAAAGGTTTTGTAACTGCTTTTGAAGTAGCCGTTGTGGTTTTCCAAGCTACTTTTTCTTCTTTTTGAACCAATTCTTCTACAATGGTATTCCATTCTTTGCAAGCATTACATTGACCTTGCCATTTTGAATATTGGATGCCACAATTTTGGCAAAAGAAAGCGGTTTTTACTTTACTCATTGGGTTTTATTCTTGTTTTTCTGTTGGTTGATTCGTTGGTGTTTCTGCAGGTGCATCTTCTGTAGGTTCATCAGGTTTTCCTTTTAAGGCTTCTGCACGATTCATCATGAAGTCTTTTGTGATTTCACGAACCGCCTCTTGTGTAAATGCTTTTTGATAGCTTTTTATTGCTTTTTTGTAATTTCCTGTTTTTTCAAAATATAGCGCTTCATGATAGGTGCCTAATGTTGTTTTTGGATAATGTTTGTTAGCAAAATCACTTAATGGCATCAATTCATTGTATGCTTTATTTTTAAGAATGGCTGCTTCAATAGCTTTGAAATCACTTAGCCTAGGTTTCATTTTAAAACCAAAACGTTTTTCTAATTCGTCGTATTTCGCAATCAAATAATCGGTATAGCCTGCATCCAATTTTAAAATTTTATCTTGAAATTCTACCATTGAAATCGGTTGGTATCCATCAAAAACGAAGTAAATAGCATTTGGAACTGCTTTAGCTACTAACGAATAATGTGAAGCTCCTTTGAAAGCATCGTTTTGATATTTAAAAGTAGCATTTGGAATTGCTTTGATATTGGCATCTAATTCTGCTGCTTTTTCGTTGATTTCTTTTAAATCACCTTCACCTGTTGCTTGATAGTAGAAAAGAGGTTTTGTTATTTTAGTCAAACGTTCTGCTACGCGTTTTTCCATTTCTGGAGCCATTTCTGGAGCTAACGAAATGTAGGCGTTGAAAACTGGATTGTCTTTGTATAAATAAAAGTTTAAAAAACCGGCAGTAGTATCGTGTCCAGCAATCATTCGAAAAGGAAGCGTTCGGTATTTTTTATCTACATAGGGATATAATTCTTGTCCAATAAATTCGAAAAAATTAGCGCCTGAACCTGATGGAAATCCAGCTTCATCAAATTCACTATCTGCAAATCGTGTTTCGCCATAATTTTGATTTACAGCGATGATAATCATTTCGGGCAAATCGTCCCAATAGGCACCATATTTTAAAATGCCTTCAAAAGGATCTAGTAAATATTCGCCATCTAAAACTAATAAAGTGGGGTATTTTTTTTCGGGACTTGATTCATAGGAAGCAGGTGTAACCACTGTAAAAGTTCGATTTCCTAATTTTTTAGACTGGATGGTTTCGGGGGTACGTTGAGCAAATAAGCCTGTCGTTACCATTAAAGTAATAAGGAAAAGTTTAATTTTCATTTTAAATAGTTTGGTTAAATAGATTAGCAATTTACTAATTTATTTTTTATTTAAAATAGGTAAAAGTAAATAAGATAATAAACCTAAAAAGATGGTTAAAAGTGTTTGAGAAACCCATGCAATCCATCCAAAAGCAACTCCTACTTCATTAGGAATACCATAAAGGGAATAAATCATTGCGATGGCTAATGGATAAGCGCCAAGACCACCATTAGTAAAGCCAACGGCTAGGCTACCAAAAATGAACCCCATAATTACCACATCAAAGCTAATGTTTGAAGTTTCGGGTAGTGCAAAAATGGTGACATAAAACATGATTAGGTAAGAGAACCAGATAAAAAATGAGTGAAAAATGTAGTTCCATTTATCTTTCATTTTTAAGATACTCGTCATGCCTTCAATTAAACCTGATAATTTATTTTTTAATTTCTGAATAATTTTCCATTCAGCATAAATCCAAACTAAGATGAAAAGAATAAAAATTATTATTCCGCCAGCTAATAAGTACAAGATTTTTTCTACCGGAAGTTTTTCAATTAAGAATTGATATAGTTTTTCAAATTGTAATAAGAAGGCAACAATTACAAATAAAAAGAAAATCATTAAATCTACGATTCGTTCTGCAACGATGGTTCCAAATCCCTTATCAAATGGAACGTTTTCGTATTTTTTGAGTAAAGCAGCTCTAGTGATTTCGCCTGATCTAGGAATGGTAAGGTTTACAAAATAAGAAACGCAAACGGTTAGTAAATCGTTGTGAAACTTTGTTTGATATCCTAAGTGATTAAGAGCAAATTTCCAACGATAAGCACGAGACCAAAATCCGAAAAGTGCTATAAAAAGTGATAAATAAATATAAAAATAATCTGCTTTTATGAAGCTGATTTTAATTTTTTCTAATTCATCTGGTGAAAGTGTAGTATACTGATAATAAATAATTCCTAACCCAATCAATAAAGGGATAGTTAGACTTAAAAATTTTCGGATACTAGCTTTCAAACTATGTTAAAGAATTATCTTTCTCGTTAGGAAAAACTAAAGTAGGTTTGAATTTTTTAGCTTCTTCAAAGTCCATAATACCGTAAGAAATGATAATCACAATATCGCCACGGTGAACTTTACGAGCTGCAGGTCCGTTTAAAGTAATTTCACCTGTGTTTCTAGGCCCTTTGATAGCATACGTTTCTAATCGTTCTCCATTATTGATGTTAACGATTTGTACTTTTTCACCTTCAATAATATTAGAAGCTTCCATTAGTGCTTCATCGATGGTGATACTTCCTATGTAATTCAAATCGGCACCCGTTACGGTTACTCTATGAATTTTCGATTTTACTACTTGAATTTGCATGTTGCAAAGGTAATTAATTTAGTGAAATATTATCAATTAATCGAATATTCTCGATAAAAATAGCAATAAAACCACGGTATTTTTTATTCGATTCTTTTTCAGAAACGGGTAAAAGAGTAGTTTCTTCTGCTATTTCAAAATATTCTAATTCAAATTCAGCATGTTTTTTCAATTCGTCTTCTACGTATTTTGTTGTTTCTTCAGCAGAATGAGTTTGGAAAAAATCTTTAGCACTGTTTAAAATTTGATAAATTACAGCAGCTTTTTCTCTTGCAGTATCTGATAGTCTTTCGTTGCGAGAACTCATAGCCAAACCATTTGCTTCACGATGAATTGGGCAACCAATAACTTCAACCGGAATGTTGTGTTTGGAAACTAATTTTTTCACAATTTGTAGTTGCTGAAAATCTTTCTCACCAAAATAAGCTTTGTTCGGTTGAACAATTTCAAACAATCTTTTTACGATTGTACCAACGCCATCAAAATGTCCTGGTCGGTGTTTGCCTTCCATTTGATTTTCTAAACCATCGTAATTGAAACTTTCAGAAACGGTGTTTCCTTCATAAATATCGGCTACTTCTGGAGCATAAACGATGATGTTGTTGCTTAAATCTTGCATGATTTGCACATCGCGTTCCAGAGTTCTTGGATATTTATCTAAATCTTCAGCGTTGTTAAATTGCGTTGGATTTACAAAAATACTCATCACTGTTACATCGTTTTCAGAAAGCGATTTTTTAAGTAACGATAGGTGTCCTTGATGTAATGCTCCCATTGTAGGAACAAATCCAATAGATTTATTTTGTTTGATTAATGGGCTTAAAAAAGCACTTAAA
>DIST01000018.1 GCA_002421645.1 Flavobacterium sp. UBA6203 | reverse complement strand
CCCACAAAAGCTTTCAATATGGAATTTATGATACTCATAATTTTTTATTTTCTAAATAGGTTTGCAAATATAACCACAAAAAAAGTCTCAGTAAAGAGACTTGTTTCTGTTGTGTTTATTTATTTTTTAATATTCATCCTCATTCCAAAGATAATCTTCGTCAGTAGGATAATCAGGCCAAATCTCTTCCATTGATTCATAGATTTCTCCTTCGTCTTCTATAGATTGTAAGTTTTCCACTACTTCTAATGGAGCTCCAGTTCTGATAGCATAGTCGATAAGTTCATCTTTGGTTGCTGGCCAAGGTGCATCACTTAAGTATGACGCTAATTCTAATGTCCAATACATCTTTTATCGATTTAAGTTTATGCAAAAATAAATTTATTACCCAATAAGGCAAGTTTTTTTTTACTTTTTTTATTAAAATTTAAGAACGTTTTTTTTTAAGTACTCAAAACATGACTTTTCATCACTATTTTCAGTCATAATGAACACTTAAAACTGATTACTGAACACTATTTTCTAGGAATCCATTGTACTTCGTCAGCGTTCAAATCATGGGACAACTTTCGTGCCAACACAAAAAGATAGTCAGAAAGTCGGTTTAGGTACTTAATTACGCGTTCATCTGTGGGTTCTATGTCATTCAAATGTACCGCTAAACGCTCGGCTCTACGGCATACGCAGCGTGCAATATGACAATATGACACGGTTGTGTGTCCGCCTGGCAAAACAAAATGTGTCATTGGAGGTAACGCTTCTTCCATTCTATCGATTTCGTTTTCTAAAAATTCGATATCTGATTCCACAATTCCAAGATTTTGCAAGCGTGGTTGACCGTTTTTCAAAGTCTCTTTTTCTGGTGGTGTTGCTAAAATGGCACCAACGGTAAACAATCTGTCTTGGACTTCGATTAGCACATTTTTGTATAAATCATTAATGTCTTGATCACGAATTAATCCGATGTGAGAATTTAATTCGTCAACTGTTCCATAACTTTCGATTCGGATATGATGTTTGGGTACACGTGTTCCACCAAATAAGGCTGTAGTTCCACTGTCACCAGTTTTTGTGTATACTTTCATTATACTTTGTAATTTTAAAATTAGATAAGACAAGTCGTGACTTGTCTCTACATTTTTTTTAATTGTGTTCTATACTCTTCAATATTCGCTTTAACTTTTGGATCTAATTCGGGTTCGGTGATGTCGGTTAATTTTTGCATTTCTTCCCAAATGGTTTTGGCTACAATGTATCTCGCCACACCTTTATCATCCGCTGGAATTATGTACCAAGGCGCAAAATCAGTCGAAGTTTTATTAATCGCCTCTTCGTAATATTTCATGTAATCGTCCCAACGTTCACGTTCTTTTAAATCGCCCGTACTGAATTTCCAATTATCCTCTGGATTTTCTAATCGCTTTAGTAAACGTTCACGTTGTTCCTCTTTACTCATATGAAAATAAAACTTCAGAATTCTTGTTCCATTTTGCGAAATGTGTTTTTCGAAACTCACGATTTGTTCCATTCGGTTTTCCCAAAATTGAGGCGTAATATCTTCTACTTTTTCAATTCCTGGCAAGTTTTCAAACAAAATATATTCGGGATGTACTCGTGTTACCAATACATTTTCATAATGCGTACGATTGAAAACTGCGAATTTTCCTTTTTCGGGCAAAGCCAAATAATGTCGCCATAAATAATCGTGTTCTAATTCGGTTGAATTGGGCGTTTTAAAACTATGTACCACAACGCCACGTGGATTAAATTCCTTGAAAACCTCACGAATTAAGCTATCTTTTCCGCTGGTATCCATTCCTTGCAAACAAATCAAAAACGCATGACGATTGTGCGCGTACATAGCATCTTGCTTTTTCGATAATTTTTTCTGGATTTTATCTAAAGCTAATTCTTCTTGTTCTTTATCTGTATCAATAGGAAGTTTGGTCAGAAAATCATCTAACTTAATTTTACCTTTAACTTTAAAATCTTCAATATTGATATTTTCCATCGTTGTTGGTTTTAAATCTCTGTAAAAATAGTACTTTTAGAGGCTAATTTGCGCTAAAAATTGTTAACTCTTTTGTAAAAATATGGAAAATTTTAAACTTACTAATTTCTTCTCAATAAAAGGTATTTCGGCAGCATCGGGATTGGTGTATTCTCAAAATGTTTTATTCGTAATATCTGATTCCAGTAATTTTTTGTACCAATACGACATCGATAAAAAACTTTTGCTCAAATTTCCATTGGTAAAAGATGCCAAAGAGAACATAGAAAAAGAAAATAAACCCGATTTAGAAAGTATCACCCAATATGGAAATCAACTAATTATGTTGGGTTCAGGTTCAACTGAAAAACGTAATACTATGTTTACTTTAGATTTGGGAACTGATGCTTTACAAACCCAAGATTTGAGTGCTTTATATGGAAAACTAAAAACAGTTGGTTCGTTTTCGGATGACCAATTGAATATTGAAGGTGCCATTTATGCGTATCAAACGATGTTATTGTTTCAAAGAGGCAATTCAAAAA
>DIST01000005.1 GCA_002421645.1 Flavobacterium sp. UBA6203 | reverse complement strand
AATTGATTAGCTCTGTATTCGGGTTGTATTTCTTTATCTTTATTATTTAATTTTTTTTTAATTTCTTCCCCAGGATTTTTAAATTCATTTTTCTGAACCATTACACTTTCCTCACCTTTCTTTTGATTAAGGATAGAATACCGTTTTAAATAACTATCCTCTTTATCAAAAACACTTTTATAGGGTAATGTAACTGTATTTTTGTTAGATTCAACTTTAGATGGTTCATCCCATTTAAGCTTTAGCTTAACGCTTTTAAAAGGATTCTCTTTTTGTCCAAAAGTTGGAACTAAATGGAAAATAAATAATATAATTAAAAAATGCTTATTCATTTGTTCTTGTTCTAAGATGTAAAATTATAATATAAATTCATTTTCGGTTACAAATTAACATATGTTTTAAATTTTCATGCTTTTTTTTCATGAAATTTGCACAACAAAATCTATACCTAAATGATGTTTCTTAAAAAAATATTATTCTTTTTATTACTACCTTCTTTTGTTTTCAGTCAAGAGAAAGTTACTATTAGTGGAATTATTTCTGATACAAATAGCAATGAAACACTTATTGGTGTTTCAGTTTATATTGCTGAGTTAAACATTGGCACTTATACTAACGAATACGGATTTTACTCTATAACCTTACCAAAAGGAAATTACACAATTAAAACTAGCTATATTGGTTTTGAAACACTTTCTGAAAAAATTGAAATCAATCAAAATGTTAAGAAAAATTTCAGCCTAAAAGAAAGCAAACAAGAACTAAAAGAAGTTGTAATAACTGAAAACGCTTATAAAACCAACATTAAAAAACCCGAAATGAGCGTTAATAAACTCGCTATTAGCACTATAAAACAAATGCCAGTTTTAATGGGTGAAGTAGATATTATCAAATCGCTTTTATTTTTACCTGGAGTCACCAATGCAGGCGAAGGGCAATCAGGATTTAATGTACGTGGCGGTGGGGCTGACCAAAACTTGGTTTTACTAGATGAAGCTACACTTTACAACACTTCTCATGTTTTTGGACTATTTTCGGTTTTTAATGCGGATGCTATTAAAGATTTGAAATTATATAAAGGTGGAATTCCATCACGTTTTGGAGGAAGAGCAGCAGCTGTTTTAGACGTATACCAAAAAGATGGTAACAGTAATAAGTTTAGTATAAATGGAGGAATCGGACTGATTTCCAGTCGATTGCTAGCTGAAGGCCCAATAGTAAAAGACAAAGGTTCTTTTTTAGTTGCAGGAAGAGGTTCATATGCTCATCTATTTTTAAAATTAACTGACAACAAAAACTCAGCATATTTTTATGATTTGAATACAAAATTAAATTACAAACTCAACGAGAATAACAACTTTTATCTATCAGGTTATTTTGGAAGAGACATTTTTAATTTGAGCGAATCTTTCCAAAATATTTATGGTAATTCTACATTAAATATGAGATGGAACCATCTGTTTTCAAACAAGTTATTTTCGAATTTATCACTTATTTATAGCAACTATTTTTACGGATTAGAATTAGATTTCATAGGGTTTAATTGGGAATCAACCATTGAAAATTATAATTTGAAATATGACTTTAAATACTACGCTTCCGAAAAAACAAAATTTAATTTTGGAATTAATACCACAAAATATGATATTAATCCTGGAACAATAGAACCTTTAAATGAAAACTCTTCAATTAATTACAAACAATTAGACAAAAAGTATGCTTTTGAAAATGGACTATATGCAGACATTGAGCACAACTTAACGGATAAAATTTCGATAATGGCTGGTTTACGCTTTAGTTCTTTTTATCGTGTTGGTACATCAACTATAAATTACTATGACAACAACCAACCTGTTTTATATAATGAAGACTTAAAGATTTATGAAAAGGCAACTCCAATAAGCACTCGATATTTTGGTTCGAATAAAAAAATAGCTGATTACTCCAATTTTGAACCGCGATTTACCATTTCATATGAAATTGATAAAAATCAATCCGTAAAAGCGGGGTACAATCGAATGGTTCAATACATGCAATTGATTTCGAACACACAATCTCCTACTCCATTAGATGTTTGGACTCCAAGCGATAATTACATTAAACCTCAATTAGCAGACCAAGTTGCAATTGGATATTTTAAAAATTTTAAAAATGGTGATTATACTTTAGAATTAGAAACCTATTATAAAAAAGTTCAAAACAGAATAGATTATATTGATGGCGCTGATTTAATCGCCAATGAAGCCATAGAGCAAGTAATTCTAAACGGAAGAATGCGCTCGTATGGCTTAGAAATGATGTTTCGTAAAAATGAAGGTCGGTTAAACGGTTGGGTAGCTTATACCTTATCACGTTCTGAACAACAAACTCCTGGTAGAACACCAACAGAAATTGGTATTAACAATGGAAATTGGTATCGTTCGGCTTATGATAAAACACACAATCTAGCAGTTACAGGAAACTATAAATTAAACAAAAAATGGAGTTTTGGTGCTAGCTTTACTCTACAATCAGGACAACCTGTGACGTTTCCTACAGGAAAATATATCTTTGAAGGTGTAACCGTTCCAAGTTATAACTCAAGAAACGAAGACCGACTTCCAGCTTATCATCGCTTGGATATTTCAGCAACACTTACTCCAAAAAAATATGAAAACAGAAAATTCAAAGGAGAATGGGTTTTCGGAATATACAATCTTTACAGCCGTTATAATGCCGCTTCTATCAGTTTCAGGCAAAATGACGTAACAGGAGTTAATGAAGCTGTAAAACTATCTATCTTTGGAATTGTTCCATCGGTTTCTTATAATTTTAAATTTTAAGACTATGAAAAAGATTTGTTTCTACTTACTTTTAATTTATACCACTTTATTTACAAGTTGTGAAGATGTTGTTAATGTAGATTTATCTAATGCAGAACCTAAACTAGTAATTGAAGCCGTTATCAAATGGGAAAAAGGTACTTCTGGTGAAAATCAAACTATAAAATTAAGTTTGACAAATGATTTTTACAACAATGAAATTCTTCCTGCTAATGGTGCAATTGTATCGGTCACCAATAGTTCTAATGTAGTTTTTAATTTTGTTCAAGTTCCTAATACTGAAAATTATGTTTGTAACAACTTTCAACCTGTAATTGGAGAAACTTACCATTTAGAAATTTTATATAATGGCGAAATATATACTGCATCAAATACTCTTTTAGCAACGCCTGATATTTTAAATGTGACACAAGAAACCGTTAATGGAATAAGCGGTGAAGATGAAATCCAAATTAAATATTTTTATCAAGATAATGGTACTGAGGAAAATTATTATCTATTACGAGTTAAAAATCCTAATAAACAAATACCAGAATTTGGAGTCGTAAGTGATGAATTTTTTCAAGGTAATCTAATGTTTGGATTTTATAGAAGTAGTGATACAGAACCTGGAACTACTTTAGACTTAAGTGTTCAAGGAATTTCAAAAGGATATCACAATTATATGAATAAATTAATTTCTATAACAGGAAGTGGTTCTGGAAATCCATTTACAACTCCACCGGCAACAGTTAGAGGAAATATCACTAATACAACAAACAATTCTAATTTCCCTCTTGGTTATTTTCATCTATCTGAAATAGATACCTTGAATTATTTAGTTCGATAAGAATCAGACCTAAAAAAATTAAAATGTCATCACATCACATTGTTAGAGACGATCAAGAACCAGCATTAATTATTGCTAATGGCGCTGCATGTAGCGAAGAGCTTATTGGGCAATTATTGGAATGGTCGCCTCTTGTAATTGTTTTAGATTCGGCCATTGAGCGCGTTTTAGAACTTGGTATCAAAGTAGATGTACTTTTAGGAGATTTTGATAGAGATTTTAATCCAGAATATTACCTGCAAAAACAATATCCATTAGAAATTGTTCATACACCAAATCAAGATAAAACCGATTTAGAAAAAGCTTTTGATTATCTTATTGAAAAAGGTCATAAAGCGGTAAACGTAATTTGGGCAACCGGAAAACGCGCCGACCATACCATTACCAACATTACCAATATAGTAGCTTATCGCAACCAATTAAAAATTGTAGTGCTCGATGATCATTCAAAAGTATTTTTGCTACCCAATAAATATGAAAAATGGTATACAGCTAATACAACGCTTTCTTTAATTCCAATTGGAACCGTATCGGGTATTACCACCAAAAATTTATTTTATCCTCTAAATAATGATGAATTAACAATAGGATATCGAACCGGAAGTAGCAATCATGTTACAGAAGATGGAATCGTTTCGATTGAACATCAAAATGGCGACTTGTTATTAATGGAATGTTGGGACTAATTTTTAATCCATTACTATTTTCTTAGTAACTTCTTTATTTCCAGATGTTACATTAACCAAATATAAGCCTTTCGAAAATTTAGAAACATTAATTTTTTCAATGATACTAGGATTTTCAATTACTGTAGAATAAACTAATTTCCCATTAATATCTATAATTTTTATAGTACTTTTTTGATTTGTTAATTTTCCAAAATTAATATTCAAGATTTCTTTTGTTGGATTTGGGAAGAAACTCATCTCTAAATCATTATCAAACGAATTAACTCCAAGTGTTGTAGATGCAACAGCAAAATGAAGTACCGCTCCTGTTGCCGCTTTTGCTACATTGAAATTATAAATTGGATCCATGTTAACTAACAAATCTGAAGTAGAATGTGGATGAGTTGATTCATTCGTTTCGAAAAAACCTGTAATAACTTCATTATTATCTTCAAACGGCATATAATCAGAGGCATACGCATAAGATAAAACACCTGTTAATGGCGAATACAAACCAACACATGCAATTAATTGATTGGTAATCGTAGTTGAAGCTGCATTATTCGTACTTGGATTACCTGTATCGCGCTCACACGTAATGGAATTGTTTGTCATTCCTGCTACACCACCCACTTCATCAATATTAAAAACTAATTTAATATCCATTTTTGGTGTTGTACCATTTACAATTGTATTTACATAATGTTGGCTTCCCAATAAACCATCTTCTTCACCACTAAAATTGATAAATTTTATAGAATATTCTGTTGGGATATTTTGTAATAAACGAGCAACTTCTAATATAGTGGCTACTCCACTTCCGTTGTCATTTGTTCCCGTTCCCGTTATAGAATCGTAGTGTCCACAAACAATAACGTATGTATTAGGGTAAACCGTACCTACTTTTGTTAAAATTAAATTCTTACAATTATAACCTGCATTTGTAAAGGTATCTTCTTGCAATTGACCTGGTAAATATCCAAAACTTAAATATTTATTTCGCAACCAATTATAGGTGTTTTCAAGAGCAACAGTTCCTCGTCTTTTGACTCCTAAAGCTTCGAACTCTGTTAAAGAAGTAGTAATATTAGTTTGAGATACCTGATTGACAATATTTCCATATTGCGGAACATAGGTTTGAGAAACAGATAAATTAGTAACAAATACTAATAAAAGTAATAGATGTTTTGCTTTCATGTAGGTTAGTTTTTGGAGCGCTTTGGGAAACACTCATAACAAATATATAATTTTTTCTCATATGAACAAATCTTAGCTTAACTTTGCATCGTTAAAAGTCACAAATTTTTCTTGCTTTAATGAAATTTCAAGTTGTTTCCGATTATAAACCTACGGGTGACCAACCTCAAGCTATTGAAAAACTTTCAAAAGGCATTTTTAATGGTGAAAAATACCAAACCTTGTTAGGGGTTACGGGTTCTGGAAAGACTTTTACCATTGCTAATGTGGTGCAAGAAGTACAAAAACCTACATTAGTTTTAGCGCATAACAAAACCTTGGCTGCTCAATTATATTCGGAATTCAAGCAGTTTTTCCCTAATAACTCGGTACAGTACTTTGTTTCGTATTACGACTACTACCAACCCGAAGCTTTTATTCCCGTTACAGGAACTTATATTGAGAAAGATTTGTCTATTAATGACGAGCTAGAAAAACTGCGTTTAAGTACCACTTCTGCCCTACTTTCGGGGAGAAGAGATATTATTGTAATTTCTTCTGTTTCCTGTTTGTATGGTATTGGAAATCCAGTGGAGTTTCAGAAAAATGTGATTAATCTAGAAGTTAATCAACAGATTTCGCGTACCAAATTATTACATCAACTCGTACAAAGTTTATATTCGAGAACAGAAGCGGATTTTGCACCTGGAAATTTCCGAATCAAAGGAGATATTGTAGAAATTTTTCCTAGTTATGGAGATGAACCGTTCCGAATTCACTTTTTTGGAGATGAAATTGAAGAAATTGAAGCTTTTGATGCTAAAACAGCTCAAGTGATAGAACGTTATGAAAAACTAACGATTTATCCAGCCAATATGTTTGTGACTTCGCCTGATGTATTACAAAATGCGATTTGGGCTATCCAACAAGATTTGGTAAAACAAGTGGATTATTTCAAAGAAATTGGCAAACATTTAGAAGCCAAACGATTAGAAGAACGCACCAATTTCGATTTAGAGATGATTCGCGAGCTCGGTTATTGTTCCGGAATTGAAAATTATTCTCGTTATCTAGACGGAAGAGAACCTGGAACTAGACCTTTCTGCTTGTTAGATTATTTTCCAGATGACTATTTAATGGTGGTCGATGAAAGTCACGTTACGATTTCGCAAGTGCATGCCATGTATGGAGGCGATAGAAGTCGTAAAGAAAACTTAGTAGAATACGGTTTCCGATTACCTGCAGCTATGGACAATCGTCCGTTGAAATTTGAGGAATTTGAAGCGCTTCAAAATCAGGTCGTTTATGTTTCGGCAACTCCTGCTGATTACGAATTACAAAAAACGGAAGGTGTTTATGTGGAACAAGTCATTCGTCCAACAGGATTACTAGATCCAATAATTGAAATTCGACCTAGTGCGAATCAAATTGACGATTTAATTGAAGAAATTCAATTGCGTTGTGAAGCAGATGAACGGGTTCTTGTTACAACGTTAACCAAAAGAATGGCGGAAGAATTATCGAAATATCTAACAAAAGTTGCCATTCGTTGTCGTTATATTCATTCCGATGTAGACACTTTAGAACGTGTGGAAATCATGCAAGATTTGCGAAAAGGAATTTTTGATGTATTAATTGGTGTTAACTTACTTCGTGAAGGTTTGGATTTACCTGAAGTTTCGTTGGTTGCCATTTTAGATGCCGACAAAGAAGGATTCTTAAGAAGTCATCGCTCGTTAACGCAAACAGTAGGTCGTGCTGCGCGTAACGTAAATGGAAAAGCGATTATGTATGCGGATAAAATTACCGCTTCGATGCAAAAAACAATTGATGAAACCAATTACAGAAGAGAAAAACAAATTCGTTACAACACCGATAATAATCTCCAACCTAAAGCGTTGAATAAAAGTTTAGGAAATGCTTTGAGTGGAAATTCTGTTTCAACTGGATATTTTGAAAAAGAAGCACTAAAAGCAGCCGAACCAGAAAGTTTATACTTATCAAAACCCGAAATAGAAAAGAAAATTCGCGACTTAAGAAAAATGATGGAGAAAGCGGCAAAAGAATTGGATTTCATGCAAGCTGCAAAATTCAGAGATGAAATTCAGTCGTTACAAGAGAAAATTAAATAAAACAAAATACACATGAGCAACATTGCAAACATTCTAAAATTAGAAGACGAAATTAAAATCATCGAAGCTATTGGTGAGATTATTTGGGAAAAGAAAGAAGAAACTGATGATTTTTCAGCATTAACCGATGGCGAAAAAGTATTTGTTTACGTAGATATTTTTGAAGGCGCTATGGGTGAAGGCGGGTTTTCGTTTTTCTTTACTTCTGAAGCTGGAGATTTTGTTGAAGACATAATTGTTGCTTATAAAGAAATCAAAGCTGTCAAAACTGCGGAATTAATTGCTAAAGCATGGAGTTTATTTCCTCCTAAGGCCTATTCTCCAGATGTTGAAATCAGACGAAACTTCATTAAAAAAGCAGACGAAACTTTAATTGGTGCCTGGGAAGATTTAGAAGAAGAATTCTTTAGCGAAGAAGGTGAAGATATTGTTGCTTTAATAGTGGATTATATCCGAATCCATTCTGAAGATTTTGGAAACTAATTATGTTGCTCAGAAAAGACTGACAATAAAACCTCTCCCTCAACCATTCGGTTTGGGGAGTTTTTCATTAAATGCAAAATGCGTTTCATGGCATACGGATTCAATCCCATATTAATACCTATTTCATTGATTTTAATCTGTTCTGCTTCATGTAAAACACCATCACAATGCATTAATAAAGCCAAACGATAAAACTGACAAATTCTGTTAAACTCATCTTTTATAACCGTAACAACTCCTCTATTTTGGAATAATTGATGAAAAACAGCTTTTTCGATTTCCAATTCCATGGCTACCATTTCCAAAAAATCATACTCTCTATCATGCAATTCACCATCGATTAAAGCAAATGCAATCATTTCTTGTAATAAACTTATTTTTTCTTGATGTGTATCCATAAAATATTTCTTTTCAGGTAAAAATAAGAATTCTTAATTTAAATGGATATCTTTGACCTAATATTTTACAAAAAATGAATAACAACGATGTTTTTAAAAAGTTACGTGTAGCCTTACAATTACGCGATGACCAAATTATTGAAATTTTGAACTTGGTAAATTTCAGAGTCTCTAAAGGTGAGCTAGGTAATATATTTAGAAGTGAAGACCATCCGAATTACATGGAATGTGGCGATCAATTATTACGCAATTTTCTAAACGGTTTAGTCATTCATTTGCGCGGCACTAAAGAAGACCCGAAAAATCCAAAAGAAGTTTTAGACCAAATAGCAAAAAACAAAGCCCCACTTTACAAAGAAGACAAAAAACCGGATTTTAAAAAAGAAGGCGAGAAAAAAACTTTTAAACCAAAAGGCGGTCCTGCTAAAAAACCTTTTGGACAGGGTAAACCTTCCTCTAAAAAACAAAAACCAGAAAGTCCTGTAGAACGTTTTAAGTTTAACTCTGGGAAGAATAAAAAGTAACTATATTATTTCTTTAAAGAAAACACATGGCACAAATCAATCCACATATTAATTTTAATGGGAATGCTGAAGAAGCGTTTCGTTTTTATCAATCGGTATTTGGTGGCGAGTTTGCTCAAATTATGCGTTTTAAAGATTTGGCAAGTGAAGAATTTCAGGTTCCAGAAAATGAAGCCAACAAAATCATGCACATTGCATTGCCAATTGGCAACAACGTTTTAATGGGAAATGATGTACCTGAAAGTATGGGACGCGTAAATGAAAATGAAAATCGGTCCAAGATTTCCGTTAGTGCAGTAAATAAAGAAGAAGCAGACCATTTATTCAACGGACTTTCAGCTGGTGGCACTGTCGAATATCCAATGAGTGATAGTCCTTGGGGTTCTTATTTTGGCATGTTTAGAGACAAATACGGTATCGAATGGATGATTGATTTTAATCCAAATAAAAAGGAATAGAATAAACCCAAAACACTATTTCAAACTTCTAAAAAATTCTAACAAAATTACATTATTCTCTTTTTCTGGTGTGAAAATTTCTAGAATACTTGGTTTTTCATTTTGGTTTAAGAATACTTTATATTGTTCTTCTAATGAAGGTTGATCATTCGCTTCAAAATACTCTAAATTATACATTTTGGCTAAATGAGAAGCATTTAATTGATGAGACGTTTCAAAATACGTATTGAACGTTTCCGTTTCTTGATGTCCGGGTAGAATTCTGAAAATACCACCACCACTGTTGTTTAACAAAATGATTTTGAAGTTTTTTGGAATATAATTGTTCCACAAAGCGTTGCTGTCGTATAAAAAGCTAATATCTCCTGTAATCAAGATTGTTGGTAAATTTGTCGCAGATGCAGCTCCAATAGCTGTTGAAGTACTACCATCAATTCCACTCGTACCACGATTACAAAATACTTGTATGCTTTTGTCTAAATCAAACAATTGCAAATAACGTATGGCCGAACTATTACTAACTTGCAACTGAATATTCTTTGGCAGATTTTGGCAAATAAAATCGAACACTTTAAAATCTGAAAACGGAATTTTCGCAGTATATTCTTTATGTTTCGCTACTCTATCTTTCCAAATTGAAGCAATACTTGATTTATAAGAACTTTCAATAGTATTCTCCATCAATAACTTACTCAAAAAGATATTAATTTTAGTTTCAAAATGATTTGTAAGCGCTCCAAAAGTATCATAAGCTCTTAATTCATCCACATGCCAATGATGTGCTGGTTTGTACTTTCGTAAAAACGCTTTAATACGTTTCGAAACTACCATTCCACCAAAAGTCAAAAGAATTTCAGGTTGAAACGCTTTGAAATCATCCTCTGTAAATGGTGTAATCAAAGTATCTATCTGATCTATGAATGTTGGGTGATGTAAATTCGATGTTTTTTCAGTTAACACCACAACACTTGGATCATTCGCTAAAACATCCAAATATCTTTGTTCTACTGAATTTGGAAACAACTCTCCTACTAAAACCAATTTCTTAGTCGCTTTGTTCCAAGTTTCAACCGTTGAATTTCCTAGTGAAAAATGCTTTTCTTCTTTATTAAAATCAACAATTTCAGGATGCACTTGTAATTCGAAAACCGTTTCATACAAAGGCTCTTCAAAAGGCGCATTGATGTGAACTGGTCCTTTTTGGGTAACCGCAACATACAACGCCATTTGAATATGATTATCGTTTTCAACTGAAGCGTTTTCACGTAAATTGGCATTGTATAAACTGTGATTCGCAAAAACATTTTCCTGACGAATGGTTTGTCCGTCACCAATATCAATTTTACTCTGTGGTCTATCGGCTGAAATAACTATCAACGGAATTTGGCTGTAAAAGGCCTCAGCTAATGCAGGATAATAATTCAGTAAAGCCGAACCCGAAGTACAAACCACAACAACGGGTTTTTGAATTTGTTGGGCAATTCCCAAAGCAAAAAATGCAGCACAACGCTCGTCAGCAATACTGTAACATTTGAAAAACGGATTATTAGTAAATCCAATCGTCAAAGGAGCATTGCGCGAACCTGGTGAAATTACGATATGTTGGACTCCTTTTTGTTGGCAAATTTCGATAATGCTTTGCGCTAAAGGAATTTTTGGATACATCATTTTTAAAAAATAACTGAACTACAAAGTTACGAAGTTGAAAAGGTTTTTAGTACTTTTACTATATAATTTCTTTGCGAAATGGAGATAAAAATTAGAGACTATCAAAAACAAGATTGCCCAGCGGTTTTAGCCATCATCAACGATGCTATTTTGAATTCAACGGCTTTATACGATTACAACGTGCGAACTTTAGCTACACAAGAAGCTATTTTTGAAGAAAAAATTCAGAAAGGTTTCCCTGTGATTGTTGCTGAACTGAATAATGAAGTTTTAGGCTTTGGTTATTACAGTGAATTTCGTTTCAGAGAAGCGTATAAATTCACAGTAGAACATTCCGTTTATGCGAATAAAAATGTTATTGGAAAAGGTATCGGGAAATTACTATTGACCGAATTAATTGAAAGAGCCAAACTACAAAATCTTCACACCATGATTGGAGTTATCGATTCTGAAAATACGAATAGTATTGATTTTCATAAGAAATTTGGTTTCGAAGAAGTTGGATTTCTTAAAGAAACAGGTTTTAAATTTAACCGATGGCTACATTCTGTTTTTGTGCAAAAGATGCTTTAAAATTAGTCGCAGTTCTCAGTCGCAGTCAGCAAATACTGAACACTGCGACTGAACACTGAATACTATATTATTTCCCTTCAATCCAATTTACGATTTCAGCGTCAGTAGGCAAAGTTCTTGGAGAAATTACTTTTGCTAATTCACCGTTTTCATTGATTAAGTATTTTTGGAAGTTCCATTGTACTTCGCTATCTTCTAATCCGTTTTTAGCTTTTTGTGTTAAGAATTGGTAAACTGGATGCATATCGCCACCTTTTACCGAAATTTTAGCCATCATTGGAAACGAAACACCATAATTTTGTTGGCAGAAAGTAGCGATTTGTTGATTACTTCCTGGCTCTTGCGCTCCAAAATTATTGGCTGGAAAACCTACGATTACAAAATTTTTGTCTTTGTATTTCTCGTAAATGGCTTGTAATTGTTCGTATTGCGGTGTTAAACCACATTCAGAAGCGGTGTTAACTACTAAGATTTTCTTTCCTTTTAGTGTTGAAAAATCAAAAGTGTCTCCACTCAAATCTTCTACTTTAAACTGATAAATGGTTTCTTTTGCCATAGGAGTTGTGGTTGCTGTTGCCGTAGTTGTCTGCTTTTTTTGTGCCTGATTTTGACAACTAAAAAGCAATGCTGCTACTGAAAACAAGGTTACTAATTTTTTCATCTCTTTTTTTATTTCAAATTTAGGATTTTAAAACGCAATTTTTGATAAACATTTCTTAAAAAAAATGGCCGCTTATTAGCGACCAAATTCTTATTTTTTATAATATTTCTTGTATGGGAAGTAAGCTATTGCCGAAATTACCAAGACAATTGCTAAAATTACAAAGTAATACGTAACATTTTGTTTCTCACCAGAAGCATAACTATGTAAACCGCTCAAGTGGAAATTCACACCAAAATATGTCATTAAAATAGAAGCGAAAGCTAAAACACTCATTACATTATAAATCCATCTTCCTCTTAATGCTGGCACAAAACGTGCGTGAATTACAAATGCATAGACCATAATACTGATTAATGCCCAAGTTTCTTTTGGATCCCAACCCCAATAACGTCCCCAACTTTCGTTAGCCCATTGTCCGCCAAGGAAGTTTCCTATGGTTAACATGACTAAACCTACGGTTAATGCCATTTCATTGATATACGTAATTTCGTCGATGCTTAATTTCATTCTTTCTTTGTTCTTTTCGTTTGTGAAAATCATCAAGAATAATGAAACTAAACCTAAAACCATCGCTAAAGTAAACGGTCCATAACTCGCAACAATAACGGCAACGTGAATCA
The DNA here is from genome assembly GCA_002421645.1 of Flavobacterium sp. UBA6203. Next base: position 3,337 of record DIST01000005.1, on the reverse strand, counting down.
TTAACCAATACGAATTTAAAACCGGTTGTAAGTTTCCGATTGAAGGATCCATCCAGTTCCAATGTGCAATCATTAAAATCATTGAAGTTACAAAAGCAGTTGAAGCTACCGTAAGTTTCGAATCTTTCCCGAAAGCTAATCCAAAGAACATCGTTGCCCAACCCACATAAATCATACTTTCATACGCATCACTCCAAGGNNTACCATCTTACAATTAAACCTGCTAAATGCAAAATGAAAAACAATCCTATTAATCCATGAAAAACATTGATAATCGTTCGGATGGCTTTGGAATTTTTGAAAATTTGAACAATACAGAAAGCTAACATTAAAACACCAGCTAACATATACATATAATATAATCTCTTGAAAATATCATATTTATTATACGTAATTTCAGAGTTGATTTTACTTTCCGAAAGCATTACGGCTTTTCCGTATTTCTTTTGGTATTCGGTTAGTCCTTTTAAAAGGCTATTTGGTAGTTCGTAATTTTTACTTTGAGATGCTTTATCTAAGGCATTCAAATAAAATGGCATTACATTTTTAATCGAATCTAAAGCGGTTCCTGTTGGTTGGTTGATTTCTAAAAACGAAACCCATTTATTCGATTTATCTCCTGGAACTGGGAACACTTTCAAAATTTGTCCGCTCAAAGCCGAATATAAAAGATTCACTTTCTTATCTGCTTCAATGAAATCTTTTTGAAATTGGTTAGGAACTGGTTCTTTGTAAGCGGCTTCTAAAACTTTAGCCAATTTATAACTTCCAGTTTCATCAAAAAAGGCTACTAAAGGTGCGTATTTTGCGTCTTTTTCAACTCCAATTAACTTACGAATACTGTCGTTCCCTCTTTTTAAATAGATTATTGGCAACGAATACCAATATTGAGGATATTGCGTCATCGATAAAAACGCTTGATCAGAATTCATACCTTCATAGGTATCACTTTTAGATACTTTACGAAGTAATTCCGATGAAAACGTATTGATAGGTTTCATACGACCACCATCTTGAATTACGATTTTTCCAAATTCATTTGCATGTTCAGATGAAACTTCGTATTTCTTTAACAACTTCAGAATTTCTTCTTTACTAGGTTGGTGATTGTGTTGTTGTGCAAAAGTTAGAGTAGAAAATAAAATCAAAAACACGCTCAATAAACCTGCTTTCTTAGCTTTCACTTTTTCTAATTTCTCTTTCAAACTTGAAAAACGACTGTTTTTTGTAAATAATATCGCCATCAAACCAAAATATAATAGGAAATAACCAATATAAGTTATCCAAGTTCCCCAGAAATCGTGACTTACAGATAATTGTGTTCCTTTTTCGTCTGGATCAAATCCAGCTTGAAAGAATCTAAATCCTCTATAATCTAAAATATGATTCATGAAAACACTATCTTTAAATGTCTTTCCTTGTTCAGTATCCGCCACTTCAATTTTACTTTTGAAAGCCGAATAACTTTTTTCTGTTCCAGGATATTTATCAGCGATAAAATCGTCTAATTTTACTGTAAATGGTGTATTATAAATTTTACTTCCAAAGAATAATGTAAATTCCAAATCGCCAATCTTAACACTTTGTGGAACTCCTTGCTTTCCTTTCGAACCTACTAAAGTTACAATTTCTTCTTTACCTTGCGTTTTGATTTTTACTTTTAAGGCATCATCAGTTTGTTTGTCTTTGAAATCATTATTCGATTTGAAAGTCAATTCTCCTTTGATTGCAGGCTCAGGAAATACAAACTGAGCTCCACCTATATTATATAACGAACGTAACATTAAAGTTTGTATAGAATCTTTCACCACTTTACCTTGTAATTTATCTGCCATTCGCATAAAATCCCCTTCAAAAGGTGTTTGAATTGTGTAGGCTTCCGCAATTTTAGTGATATTAATTGCACCTTCTGTATATTTATTGAAAGCAAAAAGCACGTTGTGTAAGTTTTGAACTTCGCCTTCTTTTAAGTAATGTTCGTGACGTGTTCCTCCACTCGACTCAACCATTTTAATCATCAATTGACCAGTTTCTGAAGCTACAACTGTTTCAGTAGCATTCATAACAAATTCTTGATGTTCCACTTCAAATGGAATTCCGCTAAACTCGCCTCCCATTGAAAAATGATTACTCGCGAAAGTATTCAAAAAGCCATCTTCTTTAACTTCAGGTGCTAAATACAAGCCTTTTTCAAAAGTCTTACGACGCATTTGACCTTCGTGATTTCCGTCCACTAAAACCGTCAAATAAGGTTTATCCGAATAAATCATGTTAGCTGATTCACCTTCTCTAATAGGCATCATTCCTTCATAACTAATATAACGAGTAACAAAAGCTCCAACTATAATTAAAATAAAGGAAAGGTGTAAAATTAAAGTTGCCCAATTTTCTTTTTTATGCAATTGATAACGTTTGATATTACCTAAAAAATTGATAACAAAAAATACCATAATTACTTCAAACCAAACGGCATTGTAAACAATAACTCGCGCTGTATCAGTATTATAAGCATCTTCGATAAAAGTTCCGGCTGCCATGGCAAGAGCAAAAAGTATAAACAAAACAGCCATTAAGCGTGTAGAAGATAATAAGGAAAGTATTTTTTTCTCCATGAGTTTAAGGAATCATTAAAAATAAATTATCGCAAATGTACTTAAAAACAAAAACTTTTTAGCGAAGTTTAACAAAGGTTTGAGGATTTTAAGCGGTATTTAATTTAGTAAAGCATTTTAATTTCTTTGACATCAAAAAATCGGATAGCATCATCTTCCAACAACACTGCTAATTTGCCTTCTTGAGTAACTTCTTGAATTTTACCAACAAAACGACTTCCATCAAAAGATTCAAAAGTAGAAACTACATCTTTCTTAAACAAAATTTGATGATAAACATTCCAAAAATGAGTTTCTCCTAAAACTTTTATCTGATTTAAATTGAATTCCAACCGATTCACAATTGAAATCAACAATGTTTCTCTATAAAAAATTTTATTTTCTAATTGGTACAAAGAAGATGCTTGAGGCAAATTCTCAAATTGAGATTGATTCACATTCAAACCAATACCAATTATAGATTGCACTTCATTTGAATTTTTAAAAATATTTTCGATTAAAATGCCACCTATTTTTTTATTCTCTGCCAAAATGTCGTTCGGCCATTTAATGACAAAATTAAGATTGCTAACAGATTTTAAAACATCAACAATACTAATTGCTACCAAAATATTTAGAGTAAACAAACTTGTAATCCCTTCAATCTTTTGATTGTATAAAACACTAAAAGTGAGGTTTTTACCAACTTCAGAAGCCCAACCCGAACCTCTTTGACCCTTTCCTTC
>DIST01000017.1 GCA_002421645.1 Flavobacterium sp. UBA6203 | reverse complement strand
CCGATGTTAACGTTGCCGATACTCTAAAAGAAGTTCGTAGAGCTTTATTAGATGCTGACGTAAATTTTAAAATTGCAAAAGATTTTACCACAAGAGTTAAAGAAAAAGCAATAGGTGAAAACGTATTAACTACATTACAACCTGGACAATTAATGGTTAAAATCGTTAAAGACGAGTTGACCGAATTAATGGGTGGTGATGCCGCTGGAATTAACCTTTCTGGAAATCCTTCTGTGATTTTGATGTCGGGTTTACAGGGTTCTGGTAAAACTACTTTTTCTGGAAAATTAGCAAACTTTTTAAAAACTAAAAAAAGCAAAAAACCTTTATTGGTTGCTTGTGATATCTATCGTCCTGCGGCAATTAATCAGTTGCATGTAGTAGGTGGACAAATTGGTGTTGAAGTATATTCAGAACCAGAAAATAAAAATCCAGTTGAAATTGCTCAAAACGCTATTAAACATGCCAAAGCGAATGGTTTCAACGTAGTTATCATCGATACCGCTGGTCGTTTGGCTGTGGATGAAGAAATGATGAACGAAATTGCAAATGTTCACAAAGCGATTCAACCACAAGAAACTTTATTTGTGGTAGATGCTATGACTGGACAAGATGCGGTAAACACTGCAAAAGCGTTCAACGACAGATTGAATTTTGACGGAGTTATCTTAACGAAGTTAGATGGTGATACGCGTGGTGGAGCTGCGATTTCGATTAAATCGGTAGTGAATAAACCAATTAAATTCATCGGTACTGGTGAAAAAATGGAAGCTATCGACGTGTTCTATCCAAATCGTATGGCGGATAGAATCTTGGGAATGGGAGACGTGGTTTCCTTAGTAGAAAGAGCGCAAGAGCAGTACGACGAAGAAGAAGCTAGAAAATTACAAAAGAAAATTGCTAAAAACGAGTTTGGTTTTGACGATTTCTTAGCGCAAATTCAGCAAATCAAGAAAATGGGGAATATGAAAGACCTTGTTGGAATGATTCCAGGTGCTGGAAAAGCTTTAAAAGATGTAGAAATTCAAGACGATGCTTTCAAACATATTGAAGCTATCATTCATTCAATGACTCCGGCAGAAAGAAGTAAGCCGTCAATTATCGATGTAAAACGTAAAACTAGAATTGCTAAAGGTTCGGGTCGAAAAATTGAAGAGGTGAACCAATTGATGAAGCAATTTGACCAAATGAGCAAAATGATGAAAATGATGCAAGGTGGCGCAGGTAAAAACCTGATGAAAGCCATGGGCGGAATGAAAGGTATGAGATAATAAGAAGAGGCGCGATTTATCGCGTCTTTTTTATAGCATAAACACAACTAACAACACAACAAAATGCAATTATTAGACGGAAAAAAAGTATCGGAAGATATTAAAAATGAGATTGCGGCTGAGGTAGCGCAAATGAAAGCCAAAGGAGAAAAAGTACCGCATTTAGCAGCCATAATCGTTGGGAATGACGGAGCGAGTTTAACCTATGTAGGAAGCAAAGTAAAATCGTGTGAACGCGTAGGATTTGAATCGACTTTAATTAAAATGCCAAGTACTACTTCGGAAACGGAACTTTTGAAAAAAATCAAAGAATTGAACGAAAATGATGATATTGATGGATTCATAGTTCAGTTACCTTTACCAAAGCAAATCGACACCCAAAAAATCATTGAAGCGATTGATCCAAGTAAAGATGTAGATGGTTTCCATCCTGAAAACTTTGGAAAAATGGCGTTAGATATGTCTACTTTTATTCCAGCTACACCTTTTGGAATTTTAGAATTATTAGAGCGTTACAATGTACCAACCGATGGTAAACACACTGTGGTTATTGGAAGAAGTCACATCGTAGGAAGACCAATGGGAATTTTAATGGGAAGAAAAGGTTTTCCTGGAAATTCAACCGTAACGGTTACGCACAGTCATTCTAAAAATATTAACCAAATTACCTCTCAAGCGGATATTATTATTTCTGCATTAGGAGTTCCAAATTTCTTAAAAGCAGAAATGGTAAAAGACGATGTAGTTGTAATCGACGTTGGTATCACAAGAGTGGAAGATGAAACTACTGAAAAAGGATACAGAATTGTAGGTGACGTAGATTATGAAAACGTTTCTAAAAAAGCTTCATTCATTACTCCAGTTCCAGGTGGAGTAGGGCCAATGACCATTGCAATGTTGTTGAAAAATACCTTATTAGCAAGAGAGCAAAGAAGACACAAATAATAAAATTAAAAAGCCATTTCAAACGAAATGGCTTTTTTTTATCTCTTCTGATAATCAGAAGTAAAAAATAATTCTACTGTTGGATATTTCTGTTGTGTCATTTGGATTGAGAAATCGCTATCGGCTAAAAATACCAATTGGCCGTATTTATCATGACCTAAGAATTTTTGTTTTACACGTTTAAATTCGGCAAACTCGGTATTTTTAGGATCTTGTGGTTTTACCCAACACGCTTTAAATGCAGGGAAAGTTTCATAAGTACATTTCGCACCATATTCATGCTCTAAACGGTATTGAATAACTTCATATTGTAACGCACCAACGGTTCCAATAACTTTTCTTCCGTTCATTTCTAGAGTAAATAATTGGGCAACACCTTCGTCCATTAATTGGTCAATTCCTTTTTCTAATTGTTTCGATTTTAATGGGTCGGCATTGTTAATGTATCTAAAATGTTCTGGTGAGAAACTTGGAATTCCTTGGAAGTTCATTTGTTCTCCTTCTGTTAATGTATCACCAATTTTAAAATTTCCAGTATCATGTAAACCTACAATATCGCCAGGATAGGAAATATCAACAATCTCTTTTTTCTCCGCAAAAAATGCATTCGGACTCGAGAATTTCATGTTTTTTCCGTGTCTTACATGTAAATACGGTTTGTTTTTTTCAAATGTTCCCGATACAATTTTAACGAATGCTAAGCGGTCTCGGTGTTTTGGATCCATATTCGCGTGAATTTTGAATACAAATCCACTGAATTTAGTTTCATCAGGTTGTACTAATCTCGTGTCAGATTCTTTTGCTCTTGGTGTTGGTGCAATTTCGATAAAACAATCTAATAATTCACGAACTCCAAAATTATTCAAAGCCGAACCAAAGAATACGGGTTGTAAATCACCTGCTAAATATTCGTCTCTATCAAATGGTGGATACACTTCATCAATTAATTCCAATTCTTCTCTTAATCGGTTTGCTGGTTTTTCACCAATAATTCCTTCTAATTCTGGACTATTGATATCGTTAAAAGCAATCGTTTCTTCAATATTTTTACGACTATCCCCTTCAAAAAGGTTGATGTTCTTTTCCCAAATATTATAAATTCCTTGAAAATCGTATCCCATTCCAATTGGAAAACTCAATGGCGTAACGCGAAGTTTTAGTTTTTTCTCTACTTCATCCATCAAATCGAAGGCATCTTTACCTTCACGGTCTAATTTGTTGATGAAAACAATCATCGGAATGTTTCGCATTCTACAAACTTCTACCAATTTTTCAGTTTGTTCCTCAACCCCTTTTGCAACGTCAATTACAACAATTACACTATCAACGGCAGTTAACGTTCTAAAAGTATCTTCAGCAAAGTCTTTGTGACCTGGCGTATCTAAGATGTTGATTTTTTTATCTTTATAATTGAAAGCCAAGACAGAAGTGGCTACCGAAATTCCTCTTTGTCTTTCAATCTCCATGAAATCGGAAGTAGCTCCTTTTTTAATTTTATTACTTTTTACAGCTCCAGCTTCCTGAATAGCGCCTCCAAACAACAATAATTTTTCGGTTAAAGTCGTTTTTCCGGCATCGGGATGCGAGATAATTCCAAAAGTTCGTCTTCTTGCTATTTCTTCTATAAAACTCATTATTCAAAATTTTGTGCAAAAGTAACTTTTTTTTGCAGAAATTTCTGTTAATAGTCGCTTATAAATGTTGTGGAATAGTCTCGAATTGTTATTTTTGTCGATTACAACTAAAAATGTATAAATAATTATGAAAATTAGTCGCTTACTTATTTTTGTTTTCTTAATAATACCTTACTTTTTATTAGCCCAAACCAAGGAAGTATTATTTTCAATAGACAATCATCCTTATTACACGGATGAATTCATCAGAGTGTACAATAAAAATTTGGATTTGGTAAAAGATGATTCTCAAAAAGATTTAGATAAGTATTTGGATTTGTTTGTTGGATACAAGCTAAAAGTTGAAAAAGCAAATAAATTAGGTCTGCAAAACGGTTCTAATTATCAAGCGGAGTTGAAATCTTATAGAAATCAACTATCAAAAAATTATTTAAATGACTCAAAAGTTACTAATGAATTAGTTCATGAGGCATATGATAGAATGCAGCAAGAAGTTAGAGCTTCTCATATTTTAATTTTATTAGATGAAGGAGCCCTGCCACAAGATACACTTAAGGCCTATAATAAAGTTTTAGATATTAAAAAAAGATTAGATGCAGGTGAAGATTTTGTAACTGTTGCAAAACAAACTTCCGAAGACCCATCTGTAAAAGAAAATAATGGAGATTTAGGGTATTTTTCGGCTTTTAGAATGGTTTATCCATTTGAAAATGCAGTATATAAAACTAAAGTTGGTCAGGTTTCAAAGCCATTTCGTACTCGTTTTGGTTATCACATTGTAAAAGTAACCGATAAAAGAGCAAATAGAGGTGAGGTTACAGTTGCACACATCATGATTGTAAAGCCTAATAATTCAGATATTGCTCAAGCTGAAAAAGCAAAAGCTACTATAGAAGATATCTTTAAAAAGATACAGCAAGGTGAGCATTTTGAGAGTTTAGCACAACAATTTTCTGAAGATAAATCTTCTGCACCAAAAGGAGGCGTTTTACAACGTTTTGGTTCAGGTCAATTAAGTTCGGAAGAGTTTGAAAATGTGGCTTTTGAGTTAAAAGAAAAAAATCAGATTTCAGCTCCATTTCAATCGCAGTTCGGTTGGCATATTGTAAAATTAATTGAGAAACATCCTTTACGTTCCTTTGATGAAATGAAGTCTGATTTAGAGGAAAAAATTAGAAAAGATGAACGTTCTTTATTAATTACCAATTCATTAGCAAAAAAGTTAAGAGCAAAATATGCTTATGTTAAAGATGTAAAAGTTTTAGCTCAAATTAAGAAAAGCGTTACAGAGGATTTTTACAGTCAAACCTGGCAAATTCCTGCAAATTTGAAAGAAATGAATCTTCCTTTGTTGACTATTAATAAAACTCAAAAGGTTACAGCACCTTCGTTTTTAAATTTTATTTACACTCAGCAAAAATCGAATATAAAAACAAAACCCGTTGCTAAATTGGTAGATGAATTGTTTGAAAAATTCATAGATGAACAATTAACTAATTACTACAATGAAAATTTAGAAAATGAATTTCCTGAATTTCGTTATGTAATGGATGAATATCGAGATGGGTTGTTGTTGTTTGATTTAATGGAAAAGGAAATATGGAATAGAGCTAAATCGGATACCACAGGTTTGATGAATTTCCACAAGGCTAATATTGAGAAGTACCAATGGAAAAAAAGATATGATGTAGATATTTTATCTTCAACTGATAAATTGATCATTGAAAAAGCACAAAAATTTCTCAAAAAGGGCAAGTCATTAGAGTATATAAAAGAAAAGTTAAACAACGATGGAAAAGTAAATGTTATGGTAAAATCAGGACTTTATGAAGAAGACCATGATATATTATATCAATATTCAAATGCTGCAGTAGGCGTTACAACGGTTGTAAATAAAGATAAATACTATTTTGTAGTTAATGTGAAAAGAATTGATGAAGCGGGGCCAAAAGAATTTGCCGATTGTAAAGGTAAGGTGATTAGTGATTATCAGCAGTTTTTAGAAAATAACTGGGTTGATGAATTGAAGAAAGAATTCCAAATTAACATTAATAAAGAAGTTTTTTCCAAAGTAAAATTACAATTAACTAAATAATATGCGGTTTTTCATATCCATATTTTTACTTTCAATGATGCTTTTTTCCTGTGATTATTTCAAATCAGAGAAAAAGCCTAGGGCCATTGCACGGGTTGGTGAAAGTTATTTATTTGAATATGATATAGAAAATTTAGTACCAAAAGGAACTTCAAAAAAAGATAGTATAGCGATAGTAAAATCATTTATTGATAGATGGGCTTCTCAAAAAATACTATTTGAAGCTGCGGAACGAAATATAGGGAAAGAAAAAGTTTCAGAGTTTAATACTTTAATAGAACAATATAAAATTGATTTATATACAAAAGCCTACATTGAAGAGTTGGTAATAAGACAAATTGACACTACGGTAACTGAAGAACAGATTAAACAATATTATAATGAGAATAAGCAATATTTTAAAAATTCTTCAGAACTAGTGAAACTCAGATATATAAATTTAGTTAAAGAAAATCCAAAATTCTCTAAAATTAAATCAAAGTTTAGTTCCTTTACCAAAAAAGATAGAAAAGAGTTGGAGCAATTGGCTGTACAATTTAAAAGTTATGCTTTTAACGACTCTATTTGGGTAGATATCAATCAAGTTTATGAGAAAATACCGTTTATTAATATAGAGAATAAGCAAAAATATATCTCAAGTGGAATGAATTTTCAATATCCTGATTCAACAACAGTTTGGTTGGTTAAAGTAAATAATGTTTTACCAAAGGATAGCGCCACGCCTCTTGAGTTTTTAAAACCAACCATTAAGCAGATTATTATAAATAAAAGAAAATTAGAATTAATTAATACAATAGAAAAAGAGATTACGAATGATGCCATTAAAGACAATAAATATGAAGTTTATAAATAAAAAATTCCTTTTCACCGTTTTAGTTTTAGTTAATATTACGGTCATTGCACAACCCAAAAAAGAGAAAGTAGATGGAGTAATTGGTGTAGTAGGTGATTATGTAGTGCTGGATTCTGATATTGATTTGGAATTAATTCAATTAAAAGCGCAAGGTATCGATACAAAAAATATTACACGATGTCAATTGTTTGGTA
>DIST01000027.1 GCA_002421645.1 Flavobacterium sp. UBA6203 | reverse complement strand
AGTTTTCAACATATATTAAAAACAAAAAAAAATATTTTTAATTAAATTTAAATTTATGATGTTTATTATAGCGTGTTAATATGTGGAATAAGTTTTTTTACAGAAGTAGTTTTTAAAAGTTATTGTTACTTATACAACGTAATTAACAATTTAAAAAATTTGTAAAGAACTGAAAATAAGACCTTCTAAATTCTTTATTTTATAGTTATCAACAGTTGTTAAAATTTGATTTTATATTCCTTTTGTAAATAACTTCAATTGTTGATTTCTGTTGAAAACTGATTTTTTTTTATTGATAACTTTTCTAAAAATTCATAAAACTAAATTAGGATTTTTAATTCCGATTTTGGATTACAAATTTTTTCTTTACAACCTAAAAAAACTTCTAAATTTCTATTCAAAGTTGTTAACAATAATTGTTAAATTAAGGTTAACTGATTATCAATGATTTACGTAAAGAAGTTAACAATGTGTAATTTTTAGTTCACTTTATTACATAATTAATTGATTTTAAATGATTTGTTTAAAAAAATATCAAAATAAGTATCATATTATTAATACTCCTTAATCTTTAGTATTTTTGCATATACAAAACACACAACAACTTATGAAAATTTCAATTGGAAACGACCATGCTGGTCCAGATTATAAAAAAGCTATTGTTGAATTCTTAGAAGAAAAAGGACACACCGTTTATAACCACGGAACTGATACTTTTGATAGTGTAGATTATCCAGATTTTGGTCATCCTGTAGCCTACGATGTAGAAAGCAAAAAGGCTGATTTAGGAATTGTAATTTGCGGTTCTGGAAATGGAATTGCTATGACCGCTAACAAACACCAAGATATTCGTTGTGCACTTTGTTGGACAAAAGAAATTGCTGCTTTAGCGCGCCAACATAATGATGCTAATATTATTAGTATTCCAGCTCGTTATACTTCAATTCAACAAGCAGTTGAAATGGTAGATACTTTTTTAAATACGCCATTTGAAGGCGGAAGACACGGAAATCGTGTGAAAAAAATCGCTTGTAAATAATCCAAAACTTAAAATCAATTCAAATGGAAGTAATAAAATTAGATTTGAATTGTATTAAAAATAGTTATAAAAAACGACCATGTGATTCTCATAAAGGAACACATGGTCATGCTTTGTTAATTGCAGGAAGCTCAGAAAAAATGGGCGCTGCGATTATTGCTTCAAAAGCTTGTTTACGTTCAGGTGTCGGGTTGTTAACCGTTGCTTTTTCTCCTGAAAACAAAGGCGTTCTTTTCAATTCAATTCCTGAAGCGATGTATGCTAATTCTTGTGTGATGAATGATTTATCACCTTACAATGCTATCGGAATTGGTCCCGGAATTGGAGTAGATGAAATCAGCCTGCAATACATTTACGAATTATACGAAAACAAACTTCCCGTTGTTTTTGATGCCGATGCTTTGAATTTAATTGCGAAATATAAAATTGATTGGAAGCATTTTAATTTTCCATTTGTTTTAACGCCACATCCAAAAGAATTTGACCGATTATTTGGCGAACACCATTCAGAATCGGAAAGAAGAATTACAGCCATCCAAAAAGCCAAAGAATTAAATGGTATTATTGTTTTAAAAGGACATAAAACTTTTATAACTAATGGAATTCAGAATTTTGAAAACACTACAGGAAATTCAGGTTTAGCAAAAGGCGGTTCGGGTGATGCCTTAACCGGAATGATTACTTCGTTTTTAGCCCAAGGTTACACAACTTTTGAAGCTGCCAAATTAGGCGTTTTTCTTCACGGATTAGCTGCAGATATTACACTTCAAACACAAAGTGAAGAAAGTATGTTAATAACCGATGTTATTGAAAATATAGGTTTAGCTTTTAAACAATTTTAATCTTAGGTTGACTGAATTTACATTAATTCCGTCAATCAACTGACTGAATTTACATTAATTCCGTCAATCAACTGACTGAATTTATATTTTTTTACTATATTTGTAGTTCAAATTCAAATACAAAAGTATCATGAATTACTACAAAAGAGTTGTTTTAGATGATTTTCATTCCAAACTTAAACCTAATAAAGTATTGATTTTATTAGGCGCAAGACGTGTGGGAAAAACGCAATTAATTAAAAAATATTTACAAACCAGTAACGAGAAAGTACTACAGTTAAACGGAGAAGATAGCAATGATGCACGATTGTTAGAAGAAAGAAGTGTTGCAAATTATACTAAATTACTTCAAGATATTTCAATTTTAGTAATTGATGAAGCGCAAAATATTACCGAAATTGGACAAATATTAAAATTAATTGTAGATTCAATAGAAGGAATAAAAGTGATAGCGACAGGTTCTTCCATGTTTGATTTAGCGAATAAATTAGGTGAACCATTAGTTGGAAGAAAAAACACGATATTTTTGTTTCCTTTGGCACAAATAGAGTTTTTGCAGTTTGAAAATTATAAACAAACTATAGAAAATCTTGAGGAACGTTTGATTTATGGAGGTTATCCCGAATTGACTCATCATGAATCGTGGTACGAAAAAAAAGATTATTTAAAGGAAATTGTTAATTCGTATTTATTGAAAGATATTTTAATTTTTGATGGTATTAAAAATTCGGACAAAATTTATGATTTACTTCGTTTGATTGCGTTTCAAGTAGGAAAAGAGGTTTCGTTACAAGAGCTTGGAAATCAATTAAATATGTCAAAAAACACGGTGGAACGTTATTTAGATTTGCTTTCCAAAGTGTTCATTATATTTAAAATTGAAGGTTTTTCGAGAAATCTTCGTAAAGAAATTACAAAATCTTCTCGTTGGTATTTTTACGATAATGGAATTAGAAATGCCATTATTAATAATTTTAATACCTTACAAAACCGAACTGATGTTGGTGATTTATGGGAAAATTATTTAGCTTCGGAACGCATGAAAAAACAAGAATATCATAAAATGTTTAAACAAAATTATTTTTGGAGAACTTACGACCAACAAGAATTAGATTGGTTAGAAACAGAAGCTGAAACAATTGCAGGATTTGAATTCAAGTGGAACGAAAATAAGAAATCAAAAATTCCAACAGCCTTTGCAAAAGCCTATCCAGAAGCTACTTTTGAAGTAATTAATAAACAAAACTATTTAGATTTTATAACATAATGACCAACATTCAATTCATTCAAAACCAAACTAACATTGCTCCAAAAAGCATTGAAGCTACTATAAAATTACTTTCAGAAGATTGTACAATTCCGTTTATTTCGCGTTATCGAAAAGACCAAACTGGAAATTTAGATGAGGTACAAATCGAAGCCATTTCGAAATTAAACAAGCAATTTGACGAAATCATCAAGCGAAAAGAAAGTATTTTAAAATCAATTGAAGAGCAAAATGCGCTTTCACCAGAATTGAAATCGAAAATCGAAAACAGTTTCGATTTACAAGAATTAGAAGATTTCTATTTGCCTTATAAAAAGAAGAAAAAAACAAAAGCCGATGTCGCTCGTGAAAACGGATTAGAACCGTTGGCAAAAATTATAATGAGTCAAAGAAATGATAATATTGAGTTTTTAGCCTCTAAATATTTGAATGAGAATGTAAAAAATGAAGACGAAGCTTTACAAGGCGCTCGTGATATTATTGCCGAATGGATTAACGAAAATATCTTTATTCGTAAAAATTTACGTCGCTTGTTTCAACGAAAAGCTGAAATCACAACCAAAGTTGTTAAAACCAAAAAAGATGATGAAGGGGCTCAAAAGTTCTCCCAATATTTCGATTGGTCAGAACCGATTTCCAAAGCGCCATCACATCGTTTATTAGCTATGTTACGTGCTGAAGCGGAAGGTTTTGTGAAACTAAATGTAGCAATCGAAAAAGAAGAAGCGCTAGATTTCATTGAAGAAAATATCATCAAAAATAAAAATTCGGATGCAACCGAACATTTAGAATTAGCGATAAAAGACAGTTACAAACGTTTGTTGGAACCAGCCATTTCAAACGAAACCTTGCAAGAAGCAAAAGCAAAAGCCGATATCAAAGCGATTGATGTGTTTTCAGAAAATTTACGTCAGTTGTTGTTGGCGCCACCATTAGGCGAAAAACGAATTCTAGCCATCGATCCAGGTTACAGAACGGGTTGTAAAGTAGTGTGTTTGGATGAAAAAGGCGATTTGTTAAATAACGAAACCATTTATCCACATGCGCCACAAAACGATACCGCTATGGCGATGAAAAAAATCCGTTCAATGGTGAATGCGTACAATATTGAAGCTATTTCTATAGGAAACGGAACCGCTTCTCGTGAAACGGAATTTTTTATTAAAAAAATCGCTTTTGATAAACCTGTTCAAGTATTTGTAGTTTCAGAAGCGGGAGCATCGGTATATTCTGCGAGTAAAATTGCGAGAGAAGAATTTCCAAATTATGATGTAACGGTTCGAGGTTCGGTTTCTATTGGAAGACGTCTTTCAGATCCATTGGCTGAATTGGTAAAAATCGATCCAAAATCTATCGGTGTTGGACAATATCAGCACGATGTTGACCAAACTAAATTACAATCTGCTTTAGATAGTACAGTAATGAGTTGCGTGAATTCTGTTGGGATTAACATCAATACAGCAAGTAAATCGTTGTTGAGTTATGTATCAGGAATTGGTGAAAAAATGGCGGAAAATATCGTTGCTTATCGCTCAGAAAATGGACCTTTTGAAGATAGAAAACAACTAAAAAAAGTACCACGATTAGGAGAAAAAGCGTATCAACAAGCCGCAGCTTTCATTAGAATTCGCGATGGAAAAAATCCGTTAGACAACTCAGCCGTTCATCCAGAAGCGTATCCAATTGTGGAAAAAATGGCAAAAGATTTAGGCATCAAAACCAATGAATTAATCGCTAATAAAGAAAAAATCGCCCAAATAAAACCTGAAAATTACATCACAGCCGAAATTGGAATTTTAACTTTAAAAGACATTTTAAAAGAGTTAGAAAAACCAGGTTTAGATCCAAGAAAAGCGGCAAAAATTTTCGAATTCGATCCAAATGTGCGTTCCATTTCAGATTTAAAAACCGGCATAATTTTACCAGGGATTGTGAATAACATTACCGCTTTTGGATGTTTCGTAGATTTAGGAATCAAAGAAAGTGGTTTGGTGCACATTTCGCAATTGAAAGAAGGCTATGTTTCGGATGTAAATGAAGTCGTAAAAATGCACCAACACGTGCAAGTAAAAGTTGTTGAGGTGGATGAAGCTAGAAAGCGCATTCAGTTGACGATGATTTTGTAATCGAGTAAAAAGATAAAATCCCAAACTCTAACTAATAAAAGTTGGAATTTGGGATTTTAAATATTGAAAAGAAAAACTATTCTTTTTCTTTCGTTTCTTCTTCTTTTTTAGAATTAGCAGGTTGGTCGTCTTTTGCTGCGTTTTTGAACTCTTTAATACCAGTTCCAATTCCTTTCATTAATTCTGGAATTTTCTTACCACCAAAAAGTAAAACAATAATAGCGATTATCAGAATAACTTGTGTTGGACCAACAACTCCTAAAAATATAGCTAGTGCATTCATTTTTTCTAAATTTTAAAGTACAAAGATATAAAGAAATTAACAAATGATTATTTTTTAACGATTAATTATACAATTCGAAATTAGAAACCCGTTGTATTTAGTATATTTGTGTAATTAATATGTTTTAAAAATGGCTAATAAAAGGCTAAAAAGACAACTTTTATTAAGAAAATTATTCAATAAGAGAAGGTTAGTTATTCTTAACGAAGATACTTTTGAAGAAACTTTTTCATTAAAATTAAATTTAATGAACGTCTTTGTGGTGGCAACGGTTGGCGCTATTTTAATCATTTTTGTTACTACTTATATCATTGCTTTTACACCACTTCGCGAGTATATTCCAGGTTATGCTTCTACTAAATTGAAACAAGAAGCCTTGGAAATGGCAATAAAATCAGATTCTCTTGAAAAATCGGTAAAAATCAATAACGCTTATATCGCTTCTATAAAAAAAGTACTTACTGGCGATTTAGAGTATGCCAAATTAAATAAAGATTCGATAAAAGCTCTAGATGCTGCAGAATTGGATTTATCAGAACTTGCTCCAACTGAAAAAGAAAAAGAACTTCGCGAACAAGTTATAAAAGAAGATAAATACAACGTTTTTGAATCTTCAAAACCTAAAGTAAGTTTTGTCTTATTTCCACCAGCTCAAGGAAGTATTTTACAAAAATATAATGTAGCCAATAAACATTTAGCTGTTACCGTTGCATTGACCAACAATACACCAATCAAAGCCGTAGCAGCCGGAACCATCATTTTTTCGGATTGGACGCCAAGTTCGGGTTATGTGGTGATTGTGCGTCATAAAGATGATATTTTATCGGTGTATAAAAACGCAGCTTCGGTAACTAAAAAACAAGGAAACACAGTGAAATCAGGAGAAGTTATCGCTCTTGCTGGAAATGCAAATACGGTTCAAAATTCAGGCGCAACCTTACATTTTGAATTATGGAAAGATGGTTTCCCAATCGATCCAACTCAATTTATCAATTTCAATTAACATGTCAGTAAAAGCTTTTGCGGCCAAGTTATTTGCCAAAAGAATTCACGCCAAAACTCAAAAATGGGCTAATAATCCTGTTGAAACTCAACAAAAAGTGTTTCAAGAATTAATCAAAGAAGCGGCTCAAACGCAATTTGGAAAAGACCACGATTTCAATTCGATAAAATCTCATTCTGATTTTGTTCAAAAAGTGCCCGTTCGCGATTACGAAGGTTTGAAACATTATGTGGATAAAGTGGTAAAAGGTGAAGAAAATGTACTTTGGAAAGAAAAACCGCTTTATTTTGCTAAAACTTCTGGAACTACTTCTGGTGCCAAATATATTCCGTTGACAAAAGAATCAATGCCGTTTCATATTCAAGCGGCTCGAAATGCGATTTTAAGTTACATTCACGAAACTGGAAAAGCCGATTTTGTATCCGGAAAAATGATTTTCTTGCAAGGAAGTCCCATTTTAGAAGAAAAAAATGGTATCAAACTCGGAAGATTATCCGGAATTGTAGCGCATTTTGTTCCGAAATATTTACAAAAAAACCGCATGCCAAGTTGGGAAACCAATTGCATTGAAGATTGGGAAACCAAAGTCAATGCCATTGTAGAAGAAACCATTAAGGAAAACATGTCGGTGATTTCTGGAATTCCGTCTTGGGTGCAAATGTATTTCGAGAAGTTGAAGGAAAAAGCCAATAAACCGGTTGGTGAAATCTTCAAAAACTTCAATTTGTTTATTTACGGAGGAGTCAATTACGAACCTTATAGAGCGAAATTCGAAAATTTAATCGGAAGAAAAGTCGATTCGATAGAATTATTTCCAGCTTCCGAAGGCTTTTTTGCTTATCAAGATTCTCAGAAGGAAAAAGGCATGTTGTTGTTATTGAATTCCGGAATTTTCTACGAATTCATAAAAGCAGACGAGTTTTTCACTGAA
This sequence comes from Flavobacterium sp. UBA6203, assembly GCA_002421645.1. Next base: position 268 of record DIST01000027.1, on the reverse strand, counting down.
AATCCAAAACGTTATACCATTGGTGAAGTAGAATTAGGAGTCAATTACGTTTTAATAATTTCCACTAATGCTGGACTTTGGTCTTATAATATTGGCGATACGATTCAGTTTACGAGTTTAAAACCATATCGAGTAATCGTTTCAGGAAGAATCAAACATTATATTTCTGCTTTTGGTGAACACGTTATCGGAAAAGAAGTAGAATCGGCGCTAAAAGAAGCGATGGAAGGAACCGATGTTCGAGTAAATGAATTTACAGTTGCGCCAC
>DIST01000055.1 GCA_002421645.1 Flavobacterium sp. UBA6203 | reverse complement strand
CTGGATTAACACCGTTCATAATTAAAGTATGAACTTTTCCAGCTTTCATATCTGCTACTAATTGAGCAACCGCTTTTGCATCACCTTTTCTAGTAAGAATAGCATCAGAAGGGTTGAAAGCTGCAGATTGTATCGCATTATTAATAGCTAAAACTACTAATTGTGCATTTACATCATCTAAACCAGTAACAACTACACCTTTGTTTTTAGCATCTTTAAGTTGTTTAGCTGCTTTAGCAATTTGAGCATTTTTAGGTTGAACACCACTTACAACAGCATAATATAAATCTGCTAAAGCTTGTTTTTGTTGCGCAACTGTCATTGGAATTCTAACATCTGCATTAGCACCAGCCAAAGACATGTTAGATTCAATTTGAATATGTTTAGACATCATTCCGTTTTTAGGAATACGACCTTGAGCATATCCTGCATCAAAACCTCCTCCTTGCCAATCTCCTAAGAAATCTGCACCAACAGAAACGATAACGTCTGCTTTTGAAAAATCATAATTAGCTAAAGCTCTTACACCGTAAACTGCTTGAAAAGCATCTAAAGCGTTTGATTCAGAAACTGCATCATAAACAACATGTTTAGTTGTTGGATATTTAGCAACTAAAGAAGCGATTAAAGCATCAGTTGAAGGACTTGCCATAGTATTTGTTAAGACTACTACATTTCCACCTTTTGCTTTAGCATCTTCTAAACTAGCTTTAACTTTAGCGTTTACGTCAGCCCAAGTTGCATCTTTACCTGCAATTTTAGGTTGTTTTAAACGTAAACTATCATATAATGAAAGAACAGAAGCATGAACTCTTGCATTTGCTCCAGTTTTTGCTCCTTCTAAATTATTGTTCTCTACTTTAATAGGACGACCCTCACGAGTTTTGATTAAAATATTAGCAAAATCAAAACCATCAGCCATTGTTGTTGCATAATAATCAGCAACACCAGGAATAATTTCTTCTGGTTGAACTACGTAAGGAATTGACTTTACTACAGGACCTTCACAAGCCGCCAATGAAGCTGCAGCCGTGCTAAATCCAACATATTTTAAAAAGTCACGACGAGTAGTTGACGAAGCAGATAAAGATTCTTTATCTCCTAAGAATTGGTCAACCGGAATTGGTTCCACAAACTCGTTGTTTCTTAGCGTCTCAACAATAGAGCTATTTTCGTTTAGCTCTTCAACACTTTTCCAGTATTTTTTGTTTGATGCCATTGTATAGTATATTAGCTTCTTAAATTATTTTTATTAATAGTGACATTTACCACATTCTAAACCTCCCATTTGAGCCGCAGTTAACTGAGATACTCCATATTTTTTAGAAAGTTCTTCATGAATTTTTTTGTAGTAAGCATTATCTTCTACTTTCACATTAGTTTCTCTGTGACAGTTGATACACCATCCCATTGTTAATGGAGCATGTTGTTTCATGATTTCCATTTCCTGAACTGGACCGTGACAGGTTTGACACTCAACACCTGCAACAGTTACGTGTTGTGAATGATTGAAATAAACGTGATCTGGTAAATTATGAATTCTAACCCATTTAACTGGTTTAGTTATTCCAGTATATTTTTGTAACGATTTATCCCATCCAACCGCATCGTATAATTTAGCAATTTGCTCATCATAGAATGCCTTAGAATGTTCTTCAGTTGCAGTAGTTTCAGCTACTTCACTAATGTTTTTGTGACAGTTCATACAAACGTTCAACGAAGGAATATTAGAATGCTTACTAACTCTTGCCGCTGAGTGACAGTATTTACAATCAATTCCGTTATCACCAGCATGAATTCTGTGTGAATAGTGAATTGGTTGCACTGGCTCATACCCTTGATCTACACCAATTTGCATCATCCATCCGTATGCAAAATAAGCAGAAACCAACAATAATAAGATAGCTGAAACCAACACTAAAAATTGATTTTTAGCATAAGCTCTAAAAATATTCATTACTGAACGATCTTTTTGCTCTAACTCTAAACCTTTAGCACTAGCGATTTTAGTCAACATGTTATTCACTAAGAACAACATCACAACTAACATCATCATCACTAAAGAAAGCACTCCTAATATAACATTATTAGAAACACCTGAATCATCAGCAGGTACTTTTGAATCAGGTCCTGGAGCTGGAGTTTCAACTACTGGAGCAGGCTCAGAAGTATACGCTATAATATTGTCAATATCTTCATTTGACAATTGTGGAAATGCCGTCATTGGAACTTTGTTGTTCTCTTCAAACACTTTTACTGCTTGCGCATCTCCTGACTTGATTAATTCTCCACTGTTCTTTACCCATTTGTACAACCATTCTTTGTCATACTTAGCTTCAACTCCACGAAGTGCAGGACCCGTAGCTTTAGCATCTAATTTATGACAAGCGGCACAATTGGTATTGAATAATTCTTTACCTTTTGCTGCATCCTGAGAGAACGCAGATAAAGAAGTTACTAGCACGAATGCTACACTGAAGAAAATCTTTGAAAACGACTTATGGTTACCCACCTTTTTCATATTTAAAATGATTATCGACTTAATTTGGTATACTTTTAGATATACCTTTATCTAAAAACAACACGTTATTTTTTCAAAACTCCGACAAAAATACAATATTAGAACTATTATTAAAACCTTAATTTTATCTTAAAATGTAATTTATATTTGTTCTAAATAATAATCAAGTGCGTGGTTCTCGTCTTTAATTGTATTTTTGTATAATAATTATTTGATTATGAAAAACAGATCGAAACATAACTTATTGTACTTCTTTATTCTATCGTCATTTATGTGCATAGAAACAGTTGCACAAGACAGTAAAACAGCCACTACTGTAGACCCTAAGATTGATCAGCTATTAAAAGAAAAAAGAAAACTAAACACTAGTTTGTTCTTGAATGAAGGATATAAAATTCAAATTTTTTATGGAAATAGTGAAGAGTCTAAAAAGAAATTACAGGAATTTAAAAAAGAATTCAAAGACTTAGATGGTACGATTATTTTTAATAGTCCAAACTATAAAGTCTGGGTTGGAAATTTCAAAACAAGAATAGAAGTAGAACGTGCTATGATAGATATTCGAAAAAAATACCCAACGGCTTTAATCATAAAACCAACAAATTAAAAATAGTATAAAATAAAAAATGCCATTCAATTGAATGGCATTTTTTATTATTATAATTGATATTATTTCAATTTTTTCTTTACTTCCACTTCATGGAATCCTTCGATTAAGTCATACTCACGAATATCGTTGTAATTTTTAATCTGCATACCACAATCATATCCTTTAGAAACCTCTTTAACATCATCTTTGAAACGTTTTAAAGTAGCTAATTCACCTGTGTAAATTACAACACCTTCTCTAATTAAACGAATCTTAGAATTTCTAAAAATTTTACCATCAGTAACCATACATCCAGCAATTGTTCCTACTTTAGATACTTTAAATAATTCTCTAATTTCTGCAGTACCTGTAATCTCTTCTTTCATTTCTGGAGATAACATTCCTTCCATCGCATCTTTTAAGTCATCAATTGCATCGTAAATAATTGAATAGTTACGGATATCGATTTCCTCTTTTTCAGCTAATTGTTTTGCATTTCCTTGTGGACGAACGTTAAATCCGATAATAATCGCATCAGAAGCAGAAGCTAACAATACATCAGATTCGGTAATTGCACCAACTCCCTTATGAATGATTTTAATCTCAATTTCTTCCGTAGATAATTTAGAAAACGAATCAGCTAATGCTTCCACAGAACCATCCACATCACCTTTTATGATAATATTTAATTCTTTAAACTGACCTAGAGCAATACGACGACCAAGCTCGGCAAGCGTTGTATGTTTTTTAGTTCTAGCAGATTGTTCGCGTTGCATTTGAGTACGTTTTGCAGCAATTTGTTTAGCTTCTCTCTCGTCTTCATACACATTAAACTTATCCCCAGCTGTTGGTGCACCGTCTAAACCTAATACCGATACTGGTGTAGATGGACCCGCTACCTTAATTTGGTGACCTCTTTCATCAAACATGGCTCTAATTTTACCATGATTTTTTCCAGCCAAGACATAATCTCCAATACGAAGTGTTCCTGCTTGTACCAAAATAGTAGAAACATATCCTCTACCTTTATCCAACTGAGCTTCAACTACTGTTCCTAGAGCTGGTTTATTTGCATTGGCTTTCAATTCTAAAATTTCAGCCTCTAATAATACTTTCTCTAACAATTCAGGTACTCCTTGACCAAATTTAGCCGAAATATCTTGAGATTGATACTTTCCACCCCAATCTTCAACTAATAAGTTCATACCAGCTAGTTGCTCTTTGATTTTTTCAGGATTTGCCGTAGGCTTATCCACTTTATTTATAGCAAAAATCATTGGAACACCAGCAGCTTGCGCATGACTAATCGCCTCTTTTGTTTGTGGCATGATTTCATCATCGGCAGCGACTACAATAATAGCAATATCGGTAACTTGAGCACCACGTGCACGCATCGCTGTAAACGCTTCGTGACCAGGTGTATCTAAAAATGTAATTTTTTCACCATTTTCTAGAACTACTCCATAAGCTCCAATATGTTGGGTAATTCCTCCTGACTCACCTGCAATTACATTAGCTTTACGAATATAATCTAATAACGATGTTTTACCGTGGTCAACGTGACCCATAACCGTTACTATAGGTGCGCGGTGAGACAAATCTTCTGGATTATCTTCAACAACAACCGCAGCCTCTTCAATATCAGTGGTTATGAATTCTACTTCATATCCAAATTCATCAGCTACAATTGATAAAGTTTCAGCATCTAAACGTTGGTTCATGGTTACCATGATACCTAATGACATACAAGTTCCGATTACCTTAGTAATTGGCACATCCATTAAAGCTGCAATTTCTCCAACAGTAACAAACTCTGTTACTTTTAATGTTTTGCTTCCTTCTTCTTGTGCTTGCAATTCATCATCAACACGTTGACGGTGCGAATCTCTTTTATCTCTACGATATTTTGCAGATTTTGATTTATTGCCTTTTCCTTGAAGTCTTTCAAGCGTTTCTTTAATTTGGTTTTTAACATCTTCTTCAGAAGGCTCTACCTTTTGAATAATTGGTTTTTTACCTTTATTGAAACCTCCAGCTCCACCTTTAATAAACTCTTTCTTAGGACCTCCAGCAGCATTATTTGCACCAGGAGCACCAGGTGTTCCAGGTTTAACAATACGCTTACGTTTGTTTTTATTATTGTTGGCAGCATTCGCGCCTCCTGCATTTTGAGCTTGTGGAGTTCCAGGTTTTTTGAAATCTTTCTTAGGATCTTCTTTTTTCTTTTTTGGTTTTTCAAATTGAGATAAATCAATTTTTTGACCTGTAAAAGTAGCTCCAGACAATTTTTGATATTGTGTTTCAATTTTTTCCTCAACTGCTTCATCAGATGAAGTTTCAGATTTAACTTCAACTTCTTTAACTGGTTTCACAATTTCAGGCTTTTTAACCTCTTGAATTTCTTCTTTTACTTCAGCTTTAATAGGCTCAGAAACTTTTTCTTCTACTACCTTTTCAACTGCCTCAACAGGTTTTTCTTCAGAAATTGGTTTTTCAGATTTAACTTCTGGTTTTTTAGGATCTAAATCGATTTTACCAATAGCTTTTGGTCCTGATAAAACAGCTTTAGCTTTGATAATCTCTTGTCTTTGACGTTCTTCTTCCTGCAAACGTTTTGCCTCTTGCTCTTTTTCAAGTTCACGCTTAAGCGCCTCTTTCTCTTTTCTTTTTTCTTCACTTACTTCAAGAGAGGCAACCTTATTCCCTTTGTCAGCAGAAAATTGACCGCATAAGACTTTATACTCCTCTTGTGATATTTTAGCATTTGGACTCGACTCAATTTCATGACCCTTTTCTTTTAAAAAATCCACAGCTCTATCAAGAGAAATATTTAACTCCCTTAAAACTTTGTTTATTCTTATTACTCTTTCTTCAGACATATAATCTTTTTAAAATTCTTTGTATGTTGTTGTGTTGTTGACTAAAGAATTATCCTTCTAACTCTTCTTTCAAAATATTGATTACATCTAAAATGGTTTCTTCTTCAAGATCTGTTCTTCTTACTAAGTCAGCAACATCTTGATTCAATACGCTTCTAGCAGTATCTAAACCTATTTTTTCAAACTCTTCAATTACCCAAGCTTCAATTTCGTCTGAGAATTCTCTTAATTCAACATCATCTTCTTCTTCAGCAATTCCTTCACGGATAACATCAATTTCGTAACCTGTTAATAAACTAGCCAATTTAATGTTATTACCACCTCTACCAATAGCTTTTGAAACTTCTTCAATTTTTAAGAATACTTCAGCCGTTTTAGCTTCTTCGTTAATTTTTACCGAAGACACTTTTGCTGGACTTAAAGCTCTTGTAATATACAATTGAGCGTTAGTTGTATAATTGATAACATCAATATTTTCATTTCCTAACTCACGGACAATTCCGTGAATACGAGAACCTTTCATTCCCACACAAGCACCAACAGGATCAATTCTATCATCATAAGAATCTACCGCTACTTTTGCTTTTTCACCCGGAATACGAACTACTTTTTTGATTGTAATTAAACCATCAAATACTTCAGGAATTTCTTGTTCAAATAATTTCTCAAGGAATTCTGGAGCCGTTCTTGACATGATGATTTGAGGCTTATTACCTTTCAATTCCACATTTTCAATTACACCTCTTACATTATCTCCTTTTTTGAAATAATCATTTGGAATTTGTTTTTCTTTTGGTAAAACAATTTCATTTCCTTCATCATCCATCAAAATTACAGCTTTTGGACGAACATGATGCACTTCAGCTGTATAAATATCCCCAATTAAATCTTTAAATTGTTTGTAAAGATTTGTATTATCGTGTTCATGAATTTTAGAAATCAAGTTTTGACGTAAAGCCAAAATAGCTCTTCTTCCTAATTGGATTAATTTCACTTCTTCAGAAACATCTTCACCTACTTCAAAATCAGGCTCAATTCTTCTAGCTTCAGACAAAGAAATTTCAGAATTAGGATCCTCTACTTCACCATCTTCTACCACAACACGATTTCTCCAAATCTCCATATCTCCTTTATCAGGATTAATGATGATATCAAAGTTATCGTCTGATCCATACTTCTTTTTTAATGCATTTCTAAATACATCCTCTAAAATTGCCATTAGTGTAACTCTATCAATGAGTTTATCGTCTTTAAATTCTGAAAACGATTCGATTAATGCAATATTTTCCATGTCAACTCTTTATTTAAAATGATATTATAACAATTGCTTCTTTTATATTCTCGTAAGGAAGTTCCAACTTTTTTTCAACCGTTTCTTTTCCTTTACCAATCTTTTTAGGCTCACGTGCCTGCCATTCTAAAGTTATTTTCTCATCATCAGCAGCAGTCAATTCTGCTTCAACTTCTTCTGATGAAGTTGTTTTAACTTTTAATGTTCTCCCAATATTTTTCTTAAATTGTCTCACCAATTTTAACGGACTTGAAACTCCCGAAGAAGCAACTTCTAAAGAAAAATCTTGTTCCTCACGATCTAAATTATTCTCAATTGCTCTACTTACATCGATACAATCTTGTAAATTTACACCAAAATCTCCATCCAAAACAACACTAATTTTATTAGCTTCATTAATTGATAAATCTATCAAAAAAAGATGCTCACGCTCTGCTAATGCTGCTTCTAACAATTCCTGAACTTTATTTCTAAATGTCATATTTTTTATAAAAAGAGGCACGCTTTGCGTGCCTCATAATCCTTTGTCCTTTAATAACGTTGCAAATATACAAATTTTTTTGAATTAAAAAAAAGATTGTGAGTTTCGATATTTTTTGTACTTTTATGGTGTAATTATTTACACCTTAATTAACCTAAAACAAACTTATGAAACGAATTTTAGTTCCAACAGATTTTTCAAAACACGCAGAATACGCATTAAAAGTTGCCGCACAAATAGCAAAAAAAAATGACGGTGAAATATTTTTAATTCACATGCTTGAACTTCCTTCTTCTGGAAATGATAGCCTTTCAAGCTCTCATGAAATTCCTGAATTAATGTTTTTCAAAAATGCCGTTATTTCAAAATTAGACAATTTAATGAATGCTGATTATTTAAACGGTATTAAAATCACTAAGATTGTTCAATTCGAGATGGCTTTTGATGGAATTATAAAAAACGGAAAAGCTCACGATGTTGATTTAATAGTAATGGGATCTCATGGATCAAATGGATTCCAAGAAATGTTTATTGGTTCAAACACCGAAAAAGTAGTTAGAAATTCTGAAGCTCCCGTGTTAGTTATCAAACGCGAAGAAGATGACTTTAAAGCTGAAAAATTTGTTTTTGCTTCTGATTTTTCTGAAGAGATAAAAAAACCTTTTGAAAAAGTTGTTGCTTTTTCTAATAAATTTGGTTCACACTTACACTTAGTTAATGTGAATACTCCAAACAATTTTAAATCTACTAAAGTAGCTCAAAAACAAATGGATGAATTTGTAGCCGAGTTTAAAATAGAAAATTATTCTACTCATATATATAATGATATCAATGTAGAAAAAGGAATTTTACATTTTGCTAAAAGCATCGATGCTGACATTATCGGTATGAGCACACACGGAAGAAAAGGTTTATCGCATTTCTTTAATGGTAGTATTAGTGAAGATTTGGTAAATCATGCTAAAAGACCGGTAATTACCTTCAAAATCTAATTTTATGATTTTTACCTCAAAAAAAGACCGCTAAAAAGCGGTCTTTTTTTTATAAACAACTTAAAATCAGACAATGTAAAAATAAAAAACTCCGCTTAAAAATAAGCGGAGTTTTGTTGGCCCACAAGGACTCGAACCTTGAATGACGGTACCAAAAACCGGAGTGTTACCATTACACCATGGGCCAATACCTAACAACCTTTTCGATTGCGAGTGCAAATGTAAGACATATTTTTTATTCTACAAATTTTTCTAAAAAAAATATTAAAAAAAATATTAAAACGAAATCGTAAACAAAAAAATAGTTTCTTTGTAAGAGAATATAGAAAATTAAAATACAAATATGAATTCATTCAACTTTAAAAAGTGGAACACCATATTAGGTTGGGCTACTTTTATGATAGCATTAATTACTTATTCATTAACAGTAGAACCAACTTTGAGTTTTTGGGATTGCGGTGAATACATTGCAACATCAGCCAACTTGGAAGTAGGTCATCCTCCTGGAGCTCCATTATTTCAAATGTTAGGGGCGTTTTTTGCTATGTTTGCCTTGAGTGCTGATAAAATAGCTCTGATGGTAAACTATCTTTCTGTATTTTCAAGTGCATTTACCATACTTTTTATGTTTTGGTCATTAACCATATTATTAAAAAAACTAATTGTTGGAGAAAAAGAACTTTCAACTAATAATGCGGTTATGATTTTAGGAAGTGCTGTCATTGCAAGTTTATCATTTACTTTCACAGATAGTTTCTGGTATAATGCAGTAGAAGCAGAAGTATATGCAATGGCTACATTTCTAATTGCTTTATTATTTTGGCTTGGATTACGATGGGAACAAGAATTTGAAACACCTCGCGGAAATAAATGGTTATTAATCATTTCATTGGTAATTGGATTATCTTTTGGAGTTCACTTTATGGCTCTATTGACTTTTCCCGCAATCGGATTTCTTTATTTCTTTAAAAAATATAAAACCGTTACTGTAAAAAGCTTCTTAATTGCAAATGTTGTCATTATTGCCATTTTACTTTTCATTTTTAAACTTTTACTTCCCTATACGTTGGCTTTTTTTGGTAAGACCGAAATTTTTATGGTAAATAACCTAGGAATGCCGTTCAATTCAGGAACCATTTTTGCCTTTATTCTAATTATTGCCGCTTTTTACTTTGGATTAAATTATACTAAGAAAAAAGGGCACGTTTTTTATAACACTTTAATATTATCAACCCTTTTTATTTTGATTGGTTTTTCGACTTGGATGATGTTACCTATCCGCGCTAACGCTAATACACCAATTAATGAAAACAAACCGTCTGATGCTGCAGAAGTTTTAGCGTATTACAATCGCGAACAATATGGAGAACAAAAATTATTTCACGGACCTCAATTTTCTGACACATATTCTGGTTTAGACCCTATAACACCTTATTTAGACGACAAACCTAACTATGAGCGCGATTATAAAACTGGCAAATATGTAATTACAAACGATTACAAAAACGCAAAGCAAAATACTGATGATGCACACAAAGCTTTTCTTCCAAGAATGTGGAGTAATGAGCACAGAGAAAATTATATGATTTTTACCGAGCCTCTTGAATTTAGGATAAATCCTGAATATGCTCACGAAGATGAATTGGTTCAAATTGTAACTCAATTTCGTAAAGCATATGAAGCCGGCGAAATAGATGAAGAAGACTATGATAAATTCTTAAAAGGATATGGAGAATATCTAATTGTAGACAAGCCTACTTTCTTAAACAACATGAAATTCATGTTTCAATATCAATTCAATTATATGTATGTTCGATATTTGCTTTGGAATTTTGTTGGAAGACAAAGTGATGTTCAAGGCAAATACGATAACACCAATGGAAATTGGTTAAGCGGAATTAATTTTATTGACGAAATGTTAGTTGGAACTCAAAAAAATCTTCCTACCGACATGCAAAATAACAAGGGAAGAAATACTTATTTCTTTTTACCTTTTATTTTAGCGATTATTGGAATGATATTTCATGCCAAAAAAGATATTAAAAGTTTTTACGTTTTACTCGTTTTATTCTTATTTACTGGATTAGCATTAAAAATCTACCTAAACGAAAGACCTTTTGAACCTAGAGAAAGAGACTATGCATTAGTTGGATCATTCTACGTATTTGCAATGTGGATTGCTTATGGAATATATGCCATTTTTGACACTTTGAAAAAATACATTCAACCAAAAGTTGCAATACCTATTGTATTAGCTGTATCATTATTAGCTTCATCTGTTGTATTAGCAGCACAAAACTGGGATGATCATGACCGTTCCAACAAAGATACAGCTTTAACAATGGCAAAAGCCTATTTAGATTCATGTGAACCAAATGCCATTTTATTTACCATTGGCGACAACGATACTTTTCCTCTTTGGTATATGCAAGAAATTGAAGGGTATAGAACCGATATTCGTATTGTAAATACTAGTTTATTTATGACCGATTGGTATATCGATCAAATGAAAATGAGAACTCATAATTCAGAACCAATACCAAGTTCTTTTAATAGAGAACAATACAAAGGAAGTAATAGAGATTATAGTTTGTTTGTTGAAAGAACCAAAGATCCTTTGTTATTAGACGAAATAATTAAATTTATTTCTTTAGACGACGAGAGAGCAAAAATTGAATTAAATAATGGTCGTAAAATAAATTATTTCCCATCCAAAAAGGTAATTTACCCTGTAGATAAAACTGCCGTTATTAAAAATAAAGTAGTTTCTGAAAAATTCTATGATTCAATTGTTCCAGCTATTGAATTTGAAATTAAAGATGATGCTTTATACAAAAATCGCTTGATGATGCTAGATATCGTAAACCAAAACAATTGGAAACGTCCAATCTATTTTACAGGTGGAAGCTTTGGAGAAGACGATTATCTTTGGATGAAAGATTATCTTCAGTTAGATGGAATGTGTTTTAAACTTGTTCCTGTTAAAACTCCTGTAGATTCTCCAAGCCCTATGAAAATGGGACAAATTGATTCAGAGAAAATGTACAATATTGTAATGAAATGGGATTGGGGTAATAGCGGAAAACCAATTATTTACCATGATCCAGAAACTCGTAAAAATAGTATTTCATATCGAACAAATTTAGCTCGATTAATGGAAACTTTAATAAATGAAGGCAAATTAGACAAAGCTGAAAAAGTAATTGATTTAGCAATGAAAAAAATGCCAATCCAATATTTTGAATATTATTCTTTGTTAGAGCCTTTTGCAGCTGGATATTATGAAGTTGGTAAAAAAGATAAAGCAAGAGCTATTCTTGTAGAGGTAATCAAAAAATACCAAGAAAACTTAACATTCTTCAATGGATGGAAACCTAGTGAACAAAACTTTGGCGCTATGGATATTGTTACTGATATTGAGCAATACAGAAGTTTAATACAAGTTGCAGAAGCTGCAGAAGATTTAGAATTTTACAATAAAGAAAAAGTAAAATTTAATAACTTTAACAAAATGTTTGAACGTTTTGGAAGAAAAATGGAATAACTAATTCCTTAATGATAAAATGTTCCAAATGAAAGAAATTTCGTTTGGAACATTTTTTTATGCTAATTTTATAACATGAACTTCAATTGGGTTAAAACAAATAAATGGATTAAAAAGGTTTTCAATAATCTGGTTTGGGATATTCCAAATTCGGAAAATAAAATCTATTTAACTTTTGATGATGGCCCAATTCCTGATGTAACAGAATGGGTTTTAGATATATTAAAATCGGAAGATATTAAAGCTACTTTCTTTTGTATTGGCGATAACATTCAGAAACATCGAGCAATTTATAAAAGAATACTTGCAGAAGGACACCAAACTGGAAATCACACTTTCAATCACTTAAACGGCTGGAAAACCAAGACGAATTATTATGTCGATAATTTCAAGTTGTGCGAAACTGAACACTTAAAACTGAACACTGAACACTCGTTTTTATTTCGTCCTCCGTATGGAAAAATCAAAGTAAGTCAATCAAAAGCAATTCGTAATTTAGGTTATAAAATAATTATGTGGGATGTGTTAAGCTATGATTTTGACTCAACCATTTCTGTAGAAAAATGTTTAGAGAATGTAATTTCAAATACGGAACAAGGAAGTATTATCGTATTTCACGATAGCAGAAAAGCAGAAAAAAATCTGAAATATGCATTGCCAAAAGCAATACAAGTTTTAAAAGATAAGGGGTTTGTTTTCGATGTAATTTCTTAGGCTTGTTCTTGCACTAAAGAAATTAAAGTGTTGGCATCAAGTTCACCGCTTTGTCTCCATACCATTTGACCTTCTTTATAAATCATTAAAGTAGGCAAACCTTTAATACGAAGCGCTTCAGCTAATTCCTGATTTTTATCCACATCAATTTTAATTACACGCGCTTTGTCTCCTAAAGCAGCTGCTACATGACGAATTACTTCATTCATAGCTACTGAAGGTTCATTCCACTCTGTAAAGAAATCGATTAGTACAGGTACTTGAGCATCGATAAGTTCTCCAAATTTTGACATAAATTGCAATTTATTAGTATCAAAAATATTAATTTTCACACGAAAATAATATACAAATGTAGCATTTTTACTGAATTACGCTACTTTTTCTCCTTTTTTTAGTTCAATTACCGTTATTTCAGGCATAATTCCTACTCTGCCAGGATAAGCATGGAAGCCAAAACCTCGATTTACATAAATGTATCTTCCTGCATTTTCATACAATCCAGCCCATTGTTTGTAGACATATTGTACCGGACTCCATTTTATCCAACCTGGAATTTCAATTCCAAATTGCAACCCATGTGTATGACCCGAAAGCGTTAAATGATAATGATTGTCGTCATGTTGAATTTTCTCGTCCCAATGACTTGGATCGTGACTCATTACAATTTTAAAATCTTCTTTGGTTAATCCTTTTGAAGCTAGATTCAAATCACCGCGCTCTCCAAATTTTCTTCCCCAGTTTTCAACTCCTACAATTGCTAATTCTTGATTGTCTTTTTTGATTTTAACGTGTTCATTCAACAATAATTTGAAATCAATTTTATCATGAATGGCTTTGATATTGTCAAAATTAGCTTGTTTTTCAGATTGCGATTTCCAATCTATATATTCACCATAATCATGATTTCCTAAAACAGAAAACTTACCTAATTTAGGATTATGAATTCCTTTAAAAGTATCAATCCATGGATCCATTTCGGTAGCATGAGTATTTACAATATCACCAGTAAATAAAACCATATCTGAATTTTGTTCATTTATCAAATCAATCGCGTATTGAATTTTCTCTGCATTATCAAAACTTCCGCTATGAACATCTGAAATATGAGTAATCGTAGTTCCATCAAAAGCTTCTGGCAAATCAGGGAAAAATAACGTTTGTCTGATTACTTTGTAATTGTATTTTCCAATGGTAATTCCGTATAAAAAAGACGCAAACGGAATAGCCGCAATTCCCAAAGCAATTTGACTCACAAAACGTCTTCTTTCGGGTAAAAAACTTTCAGAACCACTTTTAGTTATTACACCAAATAAACCAACAAAAAAACGAATAATATCTTCCCCAAATAGAATGATAGTTACTAATAATTTTGGCACATATAGTAGTAACAACAAACCCATTGTCATCATTGTTTTTGGTGTTTGCCCTACACTTCTATCAAAATGATACAATTGATAAATAATATAAGCTAATGCAATTGCAGATGTCACATAATAGAATATAAAAAACCACTTCGATTTAATCAAAGTTTTAAACGCCTGAAACGCATAAATTTCAAGAATGATAACAAATACTAAAAAAACAATCCAACGAATCATTAGCTCTCTTTTTTTGCAAAGTAACTACAACTTTATCAATTCAATAGGTATTTATTAAAATTTTAACGATAAAAAAAGGCTGTAAAACAAATTTGATTTACAGCCTGTGAAATTAATAACTAAAACTCTTTAAAATCCTAACCCTACAGTCATTGCAGTTACGTTTGGTGAAAAATTCACTACACGAGTTGCAGCACCAGTTGTTAAATTAATTCTGTATACTGCTTGTGTTCCGTTTACAGTTAAAATTGAGAATGCTTCACTACTATTTCCTCCAATATCAAAACCATTCATTGAAGTTGCTGTAACTCCCAAACTTCCAATTAAAACTAATGTTCCGTTGTTAGGTGGATTTTGTAAATATAAATTATTGTCATTAGTATCAATTACAAAAAGTTGTGTAGTAGTACTTTGCGCAAAATTATTAGTGTAAGCTGCCGCAGTTACAGACGGTGTTCCCGGATTCAAACTTCCATCAGTTGCAACAACCGTTCCTAAATCTGGATGTAAACGTAAGTTTTGTCCTGTGTTGCTTACTAATCGAATTCTATCAACCGTTGGGTTAAAGTCGAAACCAAAATCTGTACCAGAAAGCACTGGACTTAATCCTGAACCAATTGCAGTAACTTGACCATTAGCTGTATTAATTGTTAACAATCTACTTTGATTCGTTACCGCATATAAAGCACCGTTTGCTGGTCTGAAATCTAATCCTACAATTTGCTCGCTAGCATTCATTCCCGTTAAAGCAATTGAATTTGAAGAACCTAAAAGAGGATGAATTCTATATAACATGTTAGAAGAGGAAGTTGCATAAGCAATTGGTTTTGATTTAAATGCTACTTCTACAATTTGCTGTGAAAAAGTTCCAATCCAAGTAGCTTTTCCAGACATTAAACTGATTGTATATAATCTTGATTCATTATTTTTGTTGTTCACTGCCATTGCATAGTTAGAATCTGGTAAAATATCCAATCCTCCAGTTCCTTCAAAATCTACTTCTAAAGCCCCTACAAGTTGTAAAGTTCCATCATTTGGTGGATTTTGAAGATACAACTTATCAGTAGTATAATCAATATCATACAACATAGTTGCTGTACTTCCCGCAAAACTGTTTGTATAACCAACCGCTTCAATTTTAGTATTCATAACACCATTGATACTTCCATCTGTAGCCACAACAGTACCTAACTCAGGATGCAGTCTTAAGTTTTGACCATTATTAGAAACCAAGCGAACTCTATCTACCGTTGGATTAAAATCAATTGAACTAGAAGTACCTTCTATCTGAGGTGTAAATGGAGCGGCACCTATTGGAGTTGCCAAACCAGATACTTCATTGATAACATACAAACGACTAGTAGAACCTAAACCATATAATTGACCCGTAGCAGGTCTGTAATCAATACTCAGAATGTTTTCTCCTGATTGTAATCCCGTTATTGTTAAATTGCGAATTGGAGCTTCCAAATTTCTAGCATTAAAATAGTAAATCTTATTGTCATTACTAAGAGCAGTAAAATTCACCAAAGGAGCCACTTCTGGCATTGGAGTTGGCTCTGGCTGAGGCATTGGAGCAGTATCGTCATCAGAACATGCTACAAAAATTGTCAAAAGACTCATCAGTAAAACTGATTTCACAGGTAATAAAATTTGTTTCATAATTAATTTGTTTTTCTTCACTTACGAAAAACATGAAATCATGGTTTTATTTTTCTGAGATTTTTTCTGTAATAAACAAAAAAGTCCAAAAACACATATATTTTTATAACTTTGAAAAAATATAGAATACCATAATTATGTCACAAAAACGCCTTTTTTTACTCGATGCTTACGCCTTAATTTTTAGAGGTTATTACGCTTTTATTAAAAACCCAAGAATCAATTCGAAAGGAATGGATACATCTGCCATTATGGGATTCATGAATTCTTTGATGGATGTAATTAAACGCGAAAAACCAGATCATTTAGCCGTAGCATTTGATAAAGGCGGAAGCGATTATCGTTTTGAAATGTATCAAGAATACAAAGCACACCGTGACGAAACTCCTGAAGCAATTAAAATTGCGGTTCCTTATATTCAAGAATTATTGCGAGCTATGCATATTCCAATTATCGAAAAAGCAGGTTTTGAAGCCGATGATTTAATTGGAACTTTAGCCAAACAAGCAGAAAAAGAAGGTTTTCAGGTGTTCATGGTAACACCAGATAAGGATTTTGCACAATTAGTTTCGGAAAATATTTTCATGTACAAACCTGCCCGAATGGGGAATGACATCGAGATTTGGGGAATTCCCGAAGTCTTAGAAAAATTTGAAATCGAACGTCCAGAACAAGTTATTGATTTCTTAGGAATGATGGGCGATTCTGCCGATAATATTCCTGGATTACCTGGTGTGGGCGAAAAAACAGCTAAAAAATTCTTGGCAGAATATGGAACTTTAGAAAACTTATTAGCCAACACGCATCAGTTAAAAGGTGCGATGAAAGACAAAATCGAAGCCAATAAAGAATTGGGAATTTTATCCAAAAAATTAGCTACTATCCTACTCGATTGTCCGGTGACTTTTGATGCTGACGATTACGAATTATCAAAACCCGATGTGGAAAAAACTGATGCTTTGTTTCAGGAACTAGAATTCCGTCAAATGAAAGCGCAGTTTGATAAACTTTTTGGAAGCGGAAAAGAATATGACGAGATTGATTCTAACGGAACTACTTCAGACACTCCACAACCAATTAAAAAAGCGCCAGCTAAAAAATCAAACGAAGACCAATTTGATTTGTTTGGTTTTAGTGATGAATCGGATGAGCCAACTGCGAATCATTCGTATTATGCGACTTTAGAAAATACGACGCATTTCTACCAAATAGTTCAGGGCGATTTACCAGTAAAATTATTAATGCAGAATTTATTAAACCAAACTTCGGTTTGTTTTGATACCGAAACTACTGGAATTGATGCTTTGAATGCCGAGTTAGTCGGAATGTCGTTCTCTTTCGAAAAAGGAAAAGGATTTTATGTTCCGTTTCCCGAAAATCAGAAAGAAGCCCAAACATTAATTGAAAAATTCCGACCATTCTTCGAAAATGAAAACATCGAAAAAATCGGTCAGAACATGAAATACGACTTGAAAATTCTTTCGAATTACAACATTCAAGTCAAAGGAAAATTATTCGATACCATGATTGCGCATTATCTAATTAATCCAGATATGCGTCATAATATGGATGTGTTGTCGGAAACCTATTTGAAATATGCACCAAAATCGATTGAAACGTTAATTGGTAAAAAAGGAAAAAATCAATTGTCGATGCGCGATGTTCCTTTGGAAGACATTAAAGAATATGCAACTGAAGACGCTGATATTACCTTCCAACTAAAAGAACATTTCCAACCGATTTTAGAAAAAGTAGGAACAAAAAAATTGTTCGACGAAATTGAAATTCCGCTAGTTCCAGTCTTAGCTGATATGGAAAAAGAAGGGATTCGTTTGGATGTGGAGTTTCTAAAAAGTATGTCGGTTGACATGCAAAAAGAAATCGATGCGTTTGAACAACAGATCTATGAAACTGCTGGTGAGAAATTCAACTTGGCTTCTCCAAAACAGTTGGGCGATATTTTATTCGACAAACTAAAAATTGGTGGTGCCAAACAAAAGAAAACCAAAACCGGTCAATATGCAACTGGCGAAGAAGTTTTGAGTTATTTGGCAAACGAACATCAAATTGTGCGCGATATTTTAGAATGGCGTCAAATGGTGAAATTGCAAAGTACGTATATCGATGCTTTACCAAATCAAGTCGATAAAAAAACTGGAAGAGTGCACACCGATTACATGCAAACAGTTGCGGCTACAGGTCGTTTGAGTTCGAATAATCCAAACTTACAAAACATTCCAATTCGTACCGAAAGAGGAAGACAAATTAGAAAAGCCTTCATTGCACGCGATGAAAATTACACGCTACTTTCTGCCGATTATTCTCAAATTGAATTGCGCATCATTGCTGCTTTATGCGGTGAAGAAAACATGATAAAAGCGTTTCAAAATCACGAAGACATTCACAAAAGTACGGCTGCAAAAGTGTTCAATGTGCCTTTAGATGAAGTGACAAAAGAACAAAGAAGTCATGCTAAAACCGTAAACTTTGGAATTATTTATGGGGTTTCGGCTTTTGGATTGAGTAACCAAACCAATTTATCAAGAAAAGAAAGTGCCGATTTAATTGAAGCGTATTATCAAACGTATCCAAAATTAAAATCGTTTATGTCTTCGCAAGTAGATTTTGCTAGAGAACACGGCTATGTAGAAACCATTTCGGGAAGAAGACGTTATTTAAAAGACATCAACTCAGCCAATGCGATTGTTCGTGGTGGTGCGGAACGAAATGCCGTGAATGCGCCAATTCAAGGTTCGGCTGCAGATATCATCAAAATTGCGATGATTAACATTCACAAAAAACTGACGGCTGAAAACTGGAAATCCAAAATGCTATTGCAAGTACATGACGAATTAGTATTTGACGTGCACAACTCCGAATTAGAAAAAATCCAACCGATGATCAAACACGAAATGGAAAACGCTTTCAAAATGGCAGTTCCGTTAGACGTGGAAATTGGATTGGGTAAGAATTGGTTAGAAGCGCATTAGGAAAGTGGTCAGTGGACAGTAGCAGTTGGCAGTTTTAATGGTTTTGTCTTTCCGACTGAGGAGAAATCTCATAATGTGATGTTGTATGGATAAAATATTAGAAAAAGAAATAATTGATTTCATTGAAACAGAATATTGGAAATCGAATCTTCAGTCAAATTCTGATATTTTTACTTTATTGAAAATTGATGGTGATGATTGCGAAGAATTACTTTTTAAATACGCTGAAAAATATATTGTTGACATGAAAGATTTTCTTTGGTATTTTCATTATCAAGAAGAAGGAAGTTTAACATTCAATCTTGGAGGTTTATTTTTTAAAAATCCGCACAATAGAGTTAAAGAAATTCCGATTACACCAAAAATGTTAACTGAATTTGCTATTTCAAAAAAATGGGAAATCAATTATCCTGAACATAAACTCCCAAAATATCGCTATGATATGTTAATAAATTGGATATTTTTATTACTTATCATTATTGGAATAGTAATTCTAAAAGTTAATTTTTAACTTATTTTTACAAATAATATTTATAAAATTGTAATTTTGTACCATAAACCAACTTTTTAATGAAAATGAAAACAAAAATTTCTAAATTTTCAAAAAAGAAAACCACTAAAATATCTTCAGACAACATTAACAATATTAATGTTGCTTGTAATATTGTGCATACTGGTAAAGTCTTAACTATACAAGATATTAACAACAATCGCTCAAGTAAATATTCATTTCTTACTTTTAGCTTTTAATTTCTTTTGACAAATTTACCGTCATATTCATATATTCATAAAGGATGTCGTAAAGAAATTGACGGAACTCAAATTGAAATTTATACTTTTAAATCAGACATTGTAAATCAACACTATATTGTTGAGATAATAAAATTGGATTATGATATTTATGTAATTCAATATTTTTTGAAAAACCATAGACTTTCCGAAAATCGTTTTAATCTTTTATTACCTAAAGAAAGAGGAAATAATAAACATGTTTTTTACCTTTTAAACACGATTACAAATATTGCTATTGAAATAATCAAACAAAATCCAAATGCTTCTTTCGGATTTATGGGTGCAGCAACATCCAAAGAGAAAAATAGAAAAAAGAACTCAAAAAATATTAATCCTGACAATACTATAAGAAACACTAAGCGACATCGCGTTTATTCATTATATGTTTTAAGATATTTTTCGCCAAACGTATTTACTCATATTGAATATAAAAACTCAAGTTGTTATCTCTTAAAAAATAATCGAAAAGAATTAAGTAAAGAATTTCTTGATGATTATCTAAATGTACTAATCCAAAATAAGATTAATATGTAATTTTCAGATTCATTTTGCCATTTCAAATAATATTTAGATATTTGTCTAAATATATAAATTAATATGAACGCAATTTTCAAAGCCTTAAACGACGAAACCAGAAGAGATATTCTGGAATTGTTGCGCAAACAGGAGATGACGGCTGGCGATATTGCGGACCAATTTCATATTTCAAAACCTAGTATTTCGCATCATTTGGATATTTTAAAACGTGCCGATTTAGTCACGAGCGAGAAAAAAGGACAATTTGTAGTCTACTCTTTAAACACTACAATTGTTGACGACATTTTAAAATGGATTATTACCCTAAAAAAATAAAGTATGGAGAAGTTTAAAAAAGAAATTCCGTTTTTAGCAATTGCTTTAATTCCTTTTGCTTATCTGATTTACATTTGGAATCGTTTACCAGAAAAGGTTCCAATGCATTGGAATGGTGCTGGAGAAATTGATCGTTATGGAGATAAAAAAGAACTCGTTGCCATGCTATGTATGCTGGTAGGTATAACTTATTTTGTTCTTCTTATTATTCCATCTGTTGACCCCAAACAAAAATTGCAAAATATGGGCAACAAATTAAACAATTTTAGAATGATTCTTGCCTTATTCATTTCGGGTTTAGCTGTTTACATTTTGTATAATGTGCAACAAAAAAGTAGTAATCCAGGTATTGGATTTGCCATTATTGGTTTGCTTTTTGCATTCCTTGGGAATTATTTTAAGACGATAAAACCCAATTATTTTATAGGAATTAGAACACCATGGACACTAGAGAATGAAGAAGTTTGGAAAAAAACACACATAATGGGTGGAAAATTATGGT
Source organism: Flavobacterium sp. UBA6203 (assembly GCA_002421645.1). The sequence goes on along the minus strand of DIST01000055.1, from coordinate 4,478 downwards.
TCGTAGGTGGATTATTATTGACGTTAACATTTTTAGTTCCAAATAAATTTCAAGTTTATACTTTTTTAGGAATTGTTGCCGTTATTACAATTGTTCCAATTATATATTCGTATTTAGAATTCAAAAAAATCAAAAATCAGTAACAAAATCATATCTTAACTACTAATTAGAAAACAACATAAAAATGAAAAAATTACTTCTTTTTGTATTTGCTTTTTCGAACTTGACTTTTGCTCAAGATAAGTTCACCCGTATGGATAGTTTATTGAACTATTTAAATGAGAACAACAAATTCATGGGTTCGTTAACGATTCGCGAAGGTGAAAATGTGGTTTTTAATAAAGCCTATGGTTTTGCCGATGTTGAAAAGAACATAAAAGCCGATCGTTTTACACGTTATAAAATAGGTTCGATTTCTAAAACTTTCACAGCCGTAATGGTGATGCAATTGATTGAAGAGAAAAAATTGACTTTACAAACCAAATTGAATCGGTTTTATCCAAAAGTTAAGAATGCAGATAAAATCTCAATTTACGATTTATTGCATCACAGAACCGGAATCGTGGATTTAGTAAATCAAGATTCTACTTTTTACAAAGTAATCAATCAAAAACATTCGCGCGAAGATATATTAAAAGTAATTTCCTCTTATAAATCTAATTTTGAACCAGGAAGTAAATACGAGTACAGCAATTCAAACTTTTTTATTTTAGGATGTATTATTGAAAAGTTAACTAAAAAATCCTATGCTGAAAATTTACTAAATCGAATCGTTAAAAAAGCTGAACTAGGAACGTACGAAAACAAAACCGAAATGACAGACAAGGGTGCTGTATCTAAAAAAGTTTTTATCCCAACAACTTATTATTCAGAGGAAGCTACAAATACAGCAAACAAAGAAAGTTATTCGTATTATTTTGATGGAACGAACTGGGTAAAATCATATGAAAATCACAATTCAATCGCATTTTCATCTGGCGGATTAACTTCAACTCCAGCCGATTTAACTAAGTTTATCCACGCACTTTTCAATGGAAAACTAGTTAATCAAGCTTCTTTAGACCAAATGAAAGAAATTAAAGAAGGTTATGGAAAAGCCTTAATTCAGTTTCCTTTTGGCGAAAGACGTTTTTATGGTCATGGTGGAAGAATTGAGAATTTCAGTTCGATGTTAGGCTATTATCCAACCGAAAAATTGAGTTTTTCTTTGATTTCAAATGGCGATAATTTTGTGCAAAACGACATCATCATTGGAATTTTGAGTATTTATTACAAAATGCCTTTTCCATTTCCAAAATTCATGAAAATGGATAAAGCAGAATTGGCAAAATTCACGGGAACTTATGCTTCAAAAGACATTCCTTTAAAAATTATTGTTTCAGAAAAGAATGGCGAATTATCAGCACAAGCAACAGGACAAGGCGCTTTTCCTTTGACATTTAAAGAAGAAACAACTTTTGTCTTTTCAGCAGCCGGAATTGAAATGGTTTTTGGTGATAAATCATTCGTGCTAATTCAGGGCGGAATGAAATTTAACTTTACAAAAGAATAAAGATGCAAAACACTATCACTACTATCAAAAGCATTACCAATAGCAAATATCTTGATGTTATTGGAATGGTTTTGGTGGTAGGCGTTTCAGTATATTTAGAATATTATAAAACCACTTACGAGTTTCGTTTTGATGGAAAAAACTACTCGTTTTACTTGGGTTACTTTTCTATCATAAATACGTGTTTGTCGATGATAGCGACTCGATTAGTCACCAAGAAAAACAACATTGGAAATTTAATCAGCACTTGTAATACGTTATTAAGTGGCGGTATCGATTACCTTTTAGGGAATATTGGTGCCATTTTAACCTATCCCGTTTCGTTTTTTGGAAATTATTTTGCGTTCCGAATTTGGAAAAAGAAACAATATTTGAATGCAATTGATAGCATCTTTTTTAGAAACATGGCAATTGGTTTATTGCTTTCGTTAGTATTGAATTATATTGCTTTCACTACGTTTTCAGACAAAGCGATTGATTGGAAATTATTTTTCGCCATTGCCATTCCAGCCGGAATTAGTTTTGGTGGCACCTTTAATATAGGAAGAATGTATCCTGACAATTGGATTAACTGGCAAGTATATAATTTATTCAAAATCGTACAAAATATAATGCTAATGAACATAGCCAACACCGCAAAATATGTGTTTTATATGTTCAATGCGATTTTGGGTTATATTACTTGGAAGGATGATAAAGCGAAACAATTATAACTTCCTCGTAGATTCTCTCTGACGCAACTCCGTTTTAATCACCACGGTTTGCGGTTGGTAAAACTCGTCTTTCGAATTCAATTTATGAATCAATAATTCCGCTGCTTTAGCTCCAATTTCTGGTGCGTGTTGGCTCACGGTTGACAAGCTTGGCGTTAATCGTCTTGACCAAACACCATCGGCGAAACCAATAATATTTAATTCTTCTGGTATTTTTATTCCTTGTTTCAATGCCATTTTCATAGCAGCAGTTGCACTGTGTTCGTCTAATGCAAAAATTGCATCCATTTTTTTAGAAGTAATTAGTTTTTGCAATTTCGTATCAAATTCTTCAATCGAAGTTTCTAAAACAATCAAGTTCTCTTCAACAGGAATATTAGCATCTGATAATGCTTTTTGGTATCCATCATATCGCAACTTACCAACACTTAAATTATTAATCGTGGAAAGTAAAGCGATTTTTTTACTACCTAATTTTATCAAATGTGTAGTTGCATCATAAGCCGAATCGAAATCGTCTACCACAACTTTATCGCAATTGATACCATCGGCTACTCTATCAAACATTACTATAGGTGTGCCACTGTTCATGATATCTCTAAAATGTTTATAATCTTTTAACGATTGCGTTTCTTCTGCAATAGCAACAATAAAACCATCAATAGTTCCATTGTTTAGCATATCCATTACTTCCTGTTCCTTACTAAAAGATTCATTTGAAATTCCGGTAATAACATTATACCCTTTAGCAATAGCAGTTTTTTCAATTCCACTAAACACTTTCGCAAAAAACGGGTTCAATATATTTGGTATGATAACTCCAATAGTATTGGTACGTTGGTTTTTAAGATTCTTAGCAATACTATTTGGTTTATAATTCTGTAGAGCTGCATACTCTTGAATTTTTACCTTAGTAGCTTCACTAATCTCAGGGCTATCACTAAGCGCTTTAGATACAGTAGAAATGGACACCCCAAATTCAAGGGCAATCTGTTTTAGAGTTGCTTTTGCTTTCATACGTAAAAGTTAAGACGTAAAAATAGTGTATTTCTTGTATTTAAAAAAAGAAGTTGAAATGATTTTTACATAAAGATATGATGTGTAACCATTTAGAAAAAATAATATTTTCAAAAAGGGGTTTGCAATTCTAATAAATAATTGTACTTTTGCACTCCCTTTATTGGGAATGGAATGTTTAATTTAAAATAATTATTGTGAACACATTAAGCTACAAGACAGTATCAGCTAACAAAGCTACCGCAGACAAGCAGTGGATTGTTGTAGACGCTGAAGGTCATAACTTAGGTCGTTTATCTACAAAAGTAGCGATGCTTTTAAGAGGTAAATACAAACCAAGTTATACACCGCACGTTGACTGTGGAGATAACGTAATTGTTATCAATGCAGAAAAAATCAACCTTACTGGTAACAAGTTAGATGACAAAACTTACGTTCGTCACACAGGTTACCCAGGAGGACAAAGAACTTTAACTGCTAAAGTAATGCAACAAAAAAATCCTGCATTATTAGTAGAAAAAGCTATCAAAGGAATGTTACCTAAAAATAAATTAGGTGCTGAATTATTCCGTAATTTAAATGTATATGTAGGTCCTGAGCACAAACATGCTGCTCAATCACCTAAAACCGTTAACCTAAACGATCTTAAGTAATGGGAGTTATTCACAAAATCGGTAGAAGAAAATGCGCTGTTGCACGTGTTTATGTTTCAGAAGGAACAGGAAAAATCACGGTGAACAAAAGAGAATTCACTAACTACTTCCCTACTGCAACTTTACAGTACAAAGTTATGCAACCAATGTCTATGACAGAAAATGCATCAAACTTTGACGTTAAAGTAAACGTATATGGTGGTGGTTCGACAGGACAAGCAGAAGCTGTGAGAATGGCAATTGCTAGAGCAATGTGTGAAGTTGAGGCTGAAAACAGAGCTATCCTTAAACCAGAAGGATTATTAACAAGAGATCCTAGAATGGTTGAACGTAAAAAATTCGGTCAGAAAAAAGCACGTAAGAGATTCCAATTCTCAAAACGTTAATATTCGATATTTATCAGAATATATTTTCAGATTTATTTTTACAATTAAAATTGAATTAAAAACAAAGTTGTCGATATTCCTTGTAAAAAGGGAATTAGTTTAGCATCTAAATTTTCAAGACTAACGCAAGTGACTACTTGAAAATTGCTAATCACGG